>NZ_QSTX01000002.1:186308-228124 GCF_003438785.1 Collinsella sp. OM06-18AC | reverse complement strand
AAAGAAAGCCTCCCATTTCTCATGTCCAAGAAATGGGAGGCAGTTCAGTGCGAGCTGCAGGGTCTTTTGTCAAGTGACGAATCGCTTGTGGAGCCGCGCTCCATTTTGCTCGTTAGCCCTCCTTGCGGACTTTTTGCAGGTAGCGGTACACGCTGGGCTCCGAGATGCCCAACGCGGTGGCAGCGCAGGCCACGGCGCCCTTGAGCATGAACACCCCGTTGCCGTTGAGGTGGCGAATGACGTCCACGCGGTCGCTCTGACCAAGCGACGCTACATCCAGCCCGCGCGCGCTCAGCAACTCGGCAATGCTGCGGTCGATGAGCTCCTGGGTGGACTCCGAAAGGCTTTCGACCTCGATAGGGGCGGGCTCCGTGCGCGTCGGCGCCGCGTCGAAGCAGGCCATGAGCTGCTGTGCCATGGCGTTGATGGAGCGCACGGTCGAGAGATCGGTGTTGACGCAGAGCATGCCGACGATCTCTTTATCCTCGCGGATAAAGTACGTCGCTGACTCCAACGTCTTGCCACCGGCACCGCGCCCCTCATAGCCCGTAATAAACGGCAGGTCGCGATACTTTGGGTCGTGCATGATCTTGAGCGCCAGATCGGTGGCGGGACCGCCGACCTTACGGCCGCTCACGATGCCGTTGCGAATATCGACGATGGCGTGGTCGGGATCCGAGAAATCGTGCAGCACGATCTCGCTGTTTTTGCCGAGTATCTGCTCCAGGAAATCGACCATCGGCAAAAAGCGACGTACGGTCTCGTTCACGGGCAACTCCTTTGGGTGAAAGCGGAAGTTTCATAACAATTTTTTCTCATGGTAACACGCTGCTCATCGTCTCGTATATCCGCAGGTACATGACGTAATGCAGACGAACGGTATGATTTTGGCGGTAAACGGTTGACCAAAAGAAAAGTTAGATGCTATTTTGACCAGACACTTTCCTGACCTGCGGAAATGCATTATCTCAGCTGAAGAATAGTCTGATAACAAAAAATTATTATTGAGAATGAGAATCATCTTTAATACGATATGCAACGAAGGCACAACCTCAACTCCGCACTGCGTCACAATAGAGCGTTAGATGCGAAAACAACTATTTCGAGGATTGGTGGTCAAATGACCCAGGAGACGGTTAAGAACGGCACTGAAGCCCTGTTCACTCGTGAAGGCATGCCTCCCGTTAAGGAAATGATCCCGTGTGCCCTTCAGCACGTACTGGCTTCGTTTGCCGGTATCATCACCCCGGCTGTCATCATGGCCGGCGTCTACGGTTTTAATAGCCAGCAGAGCACCGACATCATTCAGGTCGCGCTCATTCTTTCGGCGATCGACACGGCCCTTCAGGCCTTCGCTCCCTTCCGTCGCATCGGCGGCGGCCTGCCCATCGTCATGGGCGTTTCGTTCGCGTTCCTGCCGGCCCTGCAGGCCATGGGCGCCTCGGGCTTTAGCTTTGGTGCGCTGCTGGGCGGCGAGATCGTCGGCGGCGCCGTTGCGGTCCTCTTTGGTCTGGCCTACAGCAAGATTAAGTGGCTGTTCCCGCCCGTCGTGACCGGTACGGTCATCTTCTCCATTGGCGTCTCTCTCTATCCCACGGCCGTCAAGTACATGGCCGGCGGCATGGGCACGCCGCTGTGGGGCACCCCGCAGGCCTGGTGCGTCGCTCTTATCACCTTCGCCGTGGTCTTTGCGCTCGCCAACTTTGGCAAGGGCACGCTCAAACTGGGCTCCGTGTTCTTTGGCATGATCGTTGGCATGATCGTTTCGATCCCCTTTGGCATGATCGACTTCTCCAGCGTCGCCACCGCTCAGGTCTTCGCCCTTCCCAAGCTCATGCCCTACGCGCTTGAGTTTGATCCCGAGGTCTGCATTACCCTCGCCGTCGTGTTCCCCATGGTTGCCATCCAGGTTATCGGCGACGTCTCCGCCGCCTGCCTGGGCTCCATCGACCGTATGCCCACCGAGCGCGAGCTCTCCGGCGCTATCGTGTCCCAGGGCCTCACCTCTATGGTCGGCGGCCTGCTGGGCGGTCTTCCCACCAGCGCCCTTGGCCAGAACGTGGGCATCATCTGCTCCAACAAGGTCGTCAACAAGTGGGTCTTTGTGATCATTGCGGCCGTCTTTGCCATCGCCGGTCTGTTCCCGCAGCTCTCTGCCGTCCTTTCCGCTATCCCGCAGCCCGTCATCGGCGGCGCGACCGTCGGCGTCTTTGGCACCATCACCATGAACGGCGTGCGCATGTTCACCCGCGAGGGCCTCACGCAGCGCACTACCACCATCGTCGGTACCTCCGTCGTCTTTGGCCTGGGTATCTGGATGGCCAGCGGTTGCCTTGCCGGCGAGGGTATGCCCGCCTGGGTGTCCACCGTCATCGGCTCCAATGCCGTAACCCCCACCGCCATCATGGCCATTGTCCTTAACCTGATCCTTCCGCAGACGCCGGTCGTGGCTCAGCACATCGATGCTGCCAAGGACGCTGCCGTTGATCTGGTCTTGCCCGAGAGCAAGAAGTAACCAATTCGGTGCTATTCGTCGGCGGACGCATCGCCTCGTCCGCCGACGTCATGCGGCGCCAAGCCGCACTTCAAAGGGTTCGTCCCTTTGGTGAAGCGTTGACGGGAGAGGGCCCGTTTCCGGTGTAGGCCGGCGCTTCGCACTTCCGCTATGTCAGAGGTGTCAAACCCCGCCCCTGATGTTGAAGGGAGCATTCATGCTTCTGGTCGCTAACGGTTCCGTCTTTACTCGCAACGCTCAGACCCCGTTCATCCCCAACGGTGCGGTCGCCATTGACGGAGATACGATCGTCGAAGTGGGCCCCGAGTGCGAGCTCAAGGTCAAGTACCCGGATGCCGAGTACGTCGACGCCCAGGGCAACCTCATCATGCCCGGACTCATTAACTGCCACACCCACATCTACTCGGGTCTGGCCCGCGGCCTTGCCATTAAGGGCTGCAACCCCACCAACTTCCTGGAGAATCTTGAGCAGCAGTGGTGGAAGATCGACGACAACCTGACGCTCGACGGCACCAAGGCCAGCGCCTATGCCACGATTCTTGACTCCATCCGCGATGGCGTCACCACGATCTTCGATCACCACGCGAGCTTCTGCGAGATTCCGGGGAGCCTCTTTACCATTAAGGATGCAGCTCAGGAGCTGGGCATGCGTTCGTGCCTGTGCTACGAGGTCTCCGATCGCCGCGGCCAGGAAAAATGCGACCAGGCCATTGCCGAGAACGCCGAGTTTGCCCAGTGGGCCGCCAAGGAGCGTCGCGATAACGACAACCACATGATCGCCGCCATGTTTGGCGGGCATGCCACCTTCACGCTTTCGGACGAGACCATGGACAAGATGGCCGAGGCCAACAACGGCCTGACCGGCTTCCACATCCATGTGTGCGAGGGCATGAATGACGTGTGGGACTCCCGCCTCAACCGCGGTGGCATCAGCCCCGTCGAGCGCCTGCTGCAGCACAACCTGCTGGGTCCCGACACCATGCTCGGCCACTGCATCCACGTGACGCCCGCCGAGATGGACATCGTCAAGGAGTCTGGCACCTGGCTCGTCAACAACCCCGAATCCAATATGGGCAACGCCGTGGGCTGCGCCCCCGTGCTCGAATTCTTCCGCCGCGGCATCCCCGTGTGCATGGGCACCGACGCCTACACCCACGATATGCTCGAGAGCCTTAAGGTTTTCCTGATCATTCAGCGCCACAACGCCGCTATGCCCAACGTGGGCTGGTGCGAGGCCATGACGATGCTGTTCGAGAACAACGCCAAGATGGCGAGCAAGTACTTCGATCGCAAGCTCGGCGTGCTTGAGCCCGGCGCCGCCGCCGACGTCATCGTCATGGACTACAAGCCCTTTACGCCGCTGAGCGAGGAGAATATCGACGGCCATATGCTCTTTGGCATGATGGGCAAAAACTGCCGCACTACCATCATCAACGGCCGCGTCCTGTACAAGGATCGCGAGTTCGTTGGCATTGATGAGGACAAGATCAACGCGTGGACCATGGCCGAGTCCAAGAAGCTCTGGAGCACGCTCAACGATCGCACCTACTAATTCACAAGTAGATTCACGCGCGTCGGATGTTTCGCCGCATCCGACGCGCGTATAGGCGGCCTCCGCGGGGTCGCCGGCGCTGTGCTAGCGCTACACCGTATTTGCGCCCGCCGCGCGGTCTCGTCGGGCGTTACAGAGAGGAGCTCATTATGAGCGACATCATGAGGCCGATCCCGTTTTCGCAGCTGATGAACTGGATCATCGAGGAGCACAAGACCCAGGACGCCATCTTTGGCGTGCGCAAGATGGTCACGACCAACCAGGAGGGTGCGCTTCCCATTTTTGACGAGCGCATCGAGACTCCGTTTGGCCCGGCCGCCGGCCCCAATACGCAGCTTGCCCAGAACATCGTGGCATCCTATGTGGCTGGTTCTCGCTTCTTCGAGCTCAAGACTGTTCAGGTTATGGACGGCGAGGAGCTCTCCAAGTGTGTGAACAAACCCTGCATTGTGGCGCAGGACGAGTGCTACAACTGCGAGTGGTCGACCGAGCTCGAGGTTCCGCAGGCCTTTGCCGAGTACGTGAAGGCATGGTTCGCCTGCCACCTGATCGCTCGCGAGTACGGCTTGGGCAGCCCGGACGGCTTTGTCTTCAACATGTCCGTGGGTTATGACCTGGAGGGTATTAAGAGCCCCAAGGTCGACGCCTACATCGAGGGCATGAAGGACGCCAGCGGCTCCGACGTCTGGAACGAGTGCCGCACGTGGGCGCTCGCTAACCTGGACAAGTTTGAGCATGTCGATGCCGCGTTTGTCGAGTCCATCCCGGCGCGCGTCTCCAACTCCATCACTGAGTCCACGCTGCATGGCTGCCCGCCGGCGGAGATCGAGCGCATCGCGACCTATCTGATCACCGAGAAGGGCCTCAATACCTACATCAAGTGCAACCCCACGCTGCTGGGCTATGAGTTTGCCCGCCAGCGCCTGAACGAGCTGGGCTTTGACTACATCGTCTTCGATGACACGCACTTCCGCGAGGACCTGCAGTGGGTCGACGCCGTGCCCATGTTCGAGCGCCTGATTGCCCTGTGCGCCGAGCGCGGTCTGGAGTTTGGCGTCAAGCTGACCAACACGTTCCCCGTCGACGTGACGAGGAACGAGCTGCCTTCTACCGAGATGTACATGTCCGGCCGTTCGCTGTTCTCGCTGACCATCGAGGCCGCCCGCCGCATTACCGAGCAGTTCGATGGCAAGCTGCGCATCAGCTACTCCGGCGGTGCCACGGTCTACAACATCCGTGCCCTGTATGACGCCGGCATTTGGCCCGTCACCCTGGCGACTGACGTGCTCAAGCCCGGTGGCTACGAGCGCTTTAGCCAGATGGCCGGCGAGTTTGCCGACCTGGACGGCAAGCCGTTCGCGGGTGTCTCGCTCGAGGCCGTGGCTGCGATCCAGACCGACTCGCTCGCCAACCCGCTCTACAAGAAGCCGCTGCGTCCGCTGCCCGACCGCAAGGTCGCCGGCAAGAGCCCGCTTTCCGACTGCTTTACCACGCCTTGCCGTACGAGCTGCCCCATCCAGCAGGATATTCCCGCCTACCTGGCGGCTGTTGACGAGGGACGCTACGAGGACGCACTCAACATCATCATCGAGCGCAACGCCCTGCCGTTCATTACTGGCACCATCTGCCCGCATCCCTGCGGCCGTGCCTGCGAGCGTGCATTCTACGAGCCCGAGGGCGCTCAGATTCGCGCTAGCAAGCTCAAGGCCGCCCGCGAGGCAATGACCGCCGTGCTGCCCAAGCTGCGCGCCCAGGCCATCGCCAACGACGCCGAGCGCAACGTTGCCGTTATCGGCGGCGGCCCGGCCGGCCTGGCGACGGCGTTCTTCCTGACGCGCGCCGGCGTGCCCGTCACCATCTTTGAGGCCCGCGATTCGCTCGGCGGCGTGGTCCGTCACGTGATCCCCGAGTTCCGTATCGCCAGCGACGATATCTCCCACGATGCCGAGCTCTGCCTGGCCTTTGGCGCCAAGGTTCAGCTCAACGCCCACGTGGAGTCCATTGACGAGCTCAAGGCCCAGGGCTTTACCGACGTGGTCGTGGCCACCGGTGCCTGGATGCCCGGCTCTGCGGGCCTGGGCGAGGGCGCCGAGCTCGATGTGCTGGAGTTCCTCGAGGCAGCCAAGAAGGGCGAGAAGCTCGAGCTGGGCGAGGACGTCGTGGTCATTGGCGCCGGCAACACCGCCATGGACGCCGCCCGCGTGGCCAAGCGCCTGGCTGGCGTGAAGAACGTACGCCTGGTGTATCGCCGCACCAAGAAGCAGATGCCCGCCGACGAGGAAGAGCTCGATCTTGCTCTTGCCGACGGCGTTGAGTTCTGCGAGCTGCTGGCGCCCAAGGCACTCAACGGCGCCGTGCTGACCTGCGACGTTATGGAGCTTGGCGAGCCGGATGCAAGCGGCCGTCGCAGCCCCGTCGCCACGGGCGAGACCGTCGAGCTTTTCGCCACCACGGTGATCTGCGCCGTGGGCGAGGGCATCGATGCCAGCCTGTACGATGCCGCGGGCGTCGAGCACGACCGTCGCGGCCGCCTTGCCGCCACCTCCACCGGCGTCGAGGGCGTCTGGGCTGCGGGCGACTGCCGCCGCGGTCCTGCCACCGTGGTCGAGGCTATTGCCGACGCCGCCGAGGTCGCCCGTGCCATCGCCGGCGTGGACTTTAACAAGTACGCCGACTGCAACGAGCAGGCCGGTCGCGAGGACACCTGCTACGAGCGCAAGGGGTCGCTGTGCCGTGACAAGCGCAACTGCACCAAGACTCGCTGCCTGGGCTGCGGCTCGGTGTGCGAGGTCTGCTGCGACGTGTGCCCCAACCGCGCCAACGTGGCCATTAAGGTGCCGGGCCTGGCCAAGCATCAGGTCGTTCATGTCGATGGCATGTGCAACGAGTGCGGCAACTGCGCCGTGTTCTGCCCCTACCAGGAGGGTCGTCCCTACAAGGACAAGCTCACCCTGTTCTGGAGCGAGCAGGACATGGAGAACTCCGAGAACGAGGGCTTCCTGGCCGTGGACGAGGATCACTTTAAGGTCCGCGTTGCCGGCACGGTCCGCACCGTCTCGGTCGATGCCGTCAACACCGGTCTGCCCGAGGCCGTCCGCCTGACCATCAAGGCCGTGCGCGACAGCTATCCGTACCTTCTTAAGAAATAGGCGAGTCTCTTATGGCCAAATCCATTCAACATAACGTGGCCTACGTTGCCTGCGGAAGCGGTTGCGCCTCCGCAGGCGGCGACGCCCACTGCAGCGAAGGCTGCATTGGCTGTGGCACCTGCGTCACGGCCTGCCCCCACGGCGCCATTGCGCTGATTGATGGCATCGCTCGCGTGGATCGCTCCAAGTGTACGGGCTGTGGCCTGTGCGGCATGGCGTGCCCGCAGCGCGTGATTGCCTTCGTTCCCGGCTACCAGAACATCCTGGTGCGCTGCAACAACACCGATAAGGGCGCCATCGCCCGCAAGATCTGCGACACGAGCTGCATCGGTTGCGGCATGTGCGCCAAAAAGTGCCCTGCCGGCGCTATCCGCATCGAGGACAACTGCGCCCATATTGATGGCGCGGATTGTCTGTCGTGCGGCATGTGCGCCGTCGTCTGCCCGCATGGCGCCATCCACGACCGCACCGGCATCGCCGCCGGCGTGTAGAAGGGAATCACCATGGCACAGGAATTCACTTTTACCGTTAACGGCGTCGAGCGCACGACGACCCAAAACAAACCGTTGCTGCGCTACCTGCGCGACGACCTGCACATTCACTCCGCCAAGGACGGCTGCTCCGAGGGCGCGTGCGGTACCTGCACCATCCACGTGGACGGTGAGGCCGTCAAGGCGTGCGTGCTGACCACCGCCCTTGCCGCCGGTCGCAACATCGTGACCGTCGAGGGCCTGCCCGAGGACGTGCGCGAGGCCTTTGTGTACGCCTTTGGCGCCGTGGGCGCCGTGCAGTGCGGTTTTTGCATCCCCGGTATGGTCATGGCGGGTGCGGCGCTGATCGCCGAGGATCCCGAGCCCACCGAGGAGCAGATCAAGTACGCCATCCGCGGCAACGTCTGCCGCTGCACCGGCTACAAGAAGATCATCGAGGGCATTTCGCTGGCAGCTGCGGTGCTCCGCGGCGAAAAGCAGATCGACGAGGACCTGGAGCGCGGCGACGACTACGGCGTGGGCAAGCGCGCCTTCCGTATCGACGTGCGCAAGAAGGTGCTCGGCGAGGGCAAGTATCCCGATGACATCGACGAGCTCGATCAGCCGGGTCTGACCTACGCCAGCGCCGTGCGCTCCAAGTATCCGCGCGCCCTCGTGCTCTCCATCGACACCTCCAAGGCCGAGGCCCTGCCCGGTGTGGTGGGCATCCTGCGCGCCGAGGACGTGCCGGTCAACCAGGTCGGCCACCTTATCCAGGACTGGGACGTCATGATCGCCCAGGGCGATATCACCCGCTGCGTGGGCGATGCCATCGTGCTGGTGGTTGCCGAGGACGAGGCGACGCTCGAGAAGGCCAAGAAGCTCGTAAAGATCGATTACGAGCCGCTGGAGCCCGTGCGTAACATTGTCGAGGCCAGGGCTGCCGACGCCCCGCGCCTGCACGACAGCTTCTTTGCCTTTGGCAACACGGTGGAGCTCAAGGACAACGTGTGCCAGAGCCGTCACGTGACGCGCGGCGACGCCGCCAAGGCGCTGGCAGAGAGCGCGTTCACCGTGACGCAGCGCTTTACCACGCCCTTTACCGAGCATGCCTTCTTGGAGCCCGAGTGCGCCGTTGCCTTCCCGTACAAGAACGGCGTTAAGGTGCAGTCGACCGACCAGGGTGCCTACGACACGCGCAAAGAGTGTGCCCATATGTTTGGCTGGGATAGCGAACCCGAGCGTGTGGTCGTCGAAACCATGCTCGTGGGTGGCGGCTTTGGCGGCAAGGAGGACGTGTCCATCCAGCACCTGGCCGCGCTCGCCGCATATAAGTTCCAACGTCCTGTGAAGTGCAAGCTCACGCGCGCTGAGTCGCTTGCGTTCCATCCTAAGCGCCATGCCATGGACGGTACCTTTACGCTGGGTTGCGACGCCGAGGGCAACTTTACCGGCCTTGATTGCGAGATCAACTTTGATACCGGCGCCTACGCTTCGCTGTGCGGCCCGGTGCTCGAGCGCGCCTGTACGCACGCCGTTGGCCCCTACAAGTACCAGAACACCGACATTCGCGGCTTTGGCTACTACACCAACAACCCGCCCGCCGGCGCGTACCGCGGCTTTGGCGTTTGCCAGTCCGAGTTTGCGCTCGAGAGCTTGATCGACTTGCTGGCAGAGAAGGTCGGCCTGGACCCGTGGGAGATTCGTTACAGAAACGCCATCGAGCCGGGCGAGGTTTTGCCCAACGGCCAGATTGCCGACTGCTCCACGGCGCTGAAGGAGACGCTGCTTGAGGTCAAGGATGCCTACTATGCGCATCCCGGACACGCCGGTATCGCCTGCGCCATGAAGAACGCCGGCGTGGGCGTGGGCCTGCCCGATGCCGGCCGCTGCAAGATTCGCGTCGAGGATGGCCGCGCCGTGGTCTACGCCGCCACGTCCGACATCGGCCAGGGCTGCAACACGGTCTTTTTGCAGGACGTTGCCGAGGCGTGCGGTCTGCCGCTGAGCTGCATTGCCAATGGCGAGTGCTCCACCGAGAACGCTCCCGACTCCGGCACCACGTCTGGCTCGCGTCAGACGGTCGTGACCGGCGAGGCCGTGCGCGGTGCCGCCTTCCTGCTGCGCGATGCCATGCTTGACATCGAGGCCGGCAAGCCTGCACCCGATGTTCCTGTGAGCGCGCATGGTGACGGCGTCAAGATCGAGTACGACGACGGTCGAGCCTATCAGTTGCGCACGCAGGAGCTCGTCGCCGGCCAGGGCATGCATCCTCAGGATCCCGCGGCCGCCATCAAGGCGCTCGAGGGCTGTGAGTTTGGCTACGTGTACCTGGAGCCGACTGACAAGCTGGGCGCTGACGTTCCCAACCCCAAGAGCCACATCTGCTACGGTTTTGCCACGCATGTGGTCATTCTGGATGATGACGGTCGCGTGAGCGAGGTCTATGCCGCGCACGATTCCGGCAAGGTGGTCAACCCCATCTCCATCCAGGGTCAGATCGAAGGCGGCGTGCTCATGGGTATGGGCTATGCGCTTACCGAGGACTGGCCGCTCAAGGACTGCGTGCCCCAGGCAAGGTACGGCACGCTCGGGCTGTTCCGTGCGCCCGAGATTCCGGATATCCACGCCATCTACGTGGAGAAGGACGAACTGCTGCCCGTGGCATACGGCGGAAAGGGCATCGGCGAGATTGCAACGATCCCCACGGCGCCCGCCGTGCAGAACGCCTACCGCGCGTTTGACGGCAAACTGCGTCCGGATCTGCCCATGGTGGATACGCCCTACAGCCGCGTCCGCAACCGCGGGTAGGGTAGGGCGCGGACAGCCATCGCTGACGAGTTGTTCGCGCTCAACATCAACTGTATATGCTGCGCCTTTGGCCCCAGTTCCATCGCGAGCCGGGGCCTTTTGTTTGGAGCGGAAACTGCGTCCCGGAATTGGCGCTCAGAATGGGATGCAGTTTCTGGATCGGCTCTCAGGCGGAAACTGCGACCCGGAATCGATGCTCAGAATGGGATGCGCTTTCCGGTAGAGCCTCTGGCGGAAAGCGTGTCCCGGAATTCGGCTCCAGAGTGGGACGCGCTTTCCGGTTGGAGCTTCAACTGGAAAGTGTGTCCCGGTTTGGCAGGCAGACGGGCATAAGCTCAACAGCTCCTACAACTCCACCTCGTTGAGCCATGCCGGCAGAGCGGTCTGCCGGATGCCTGCCGTCTGCAGCTTTTTCGCGAGCAGACCCGCCGAGCGGACTTCGCTCATGGTAAAGCGCAGCAGAGGGTGACCGTAGAGCGATAGGTGCGCCTCGCGCTGTCGTTCGGCAACGAGCGCCTCGGCGGTGGTGCGTCCGGCCAGCATGGTCTGGTCGGTATATTTGATGAGCCCGTCGAGCTCGCCCAGTGTGAGTTCCCGCGTCTGGCGCTCCCAGGCAAAGTCCGTTCGTATGGGCTTGGCCGAATCGAAGGGGTCCGTCAGCTCGTATTGAAGCCAGTCGGGCGCAAAGCCCGTCTCGATCATGACGGCTCGGGCGACCGATTCTCCACCGCTCTCGGCGCGGGCGTCGGCATATCGAAGTGTCGTGAGGGCAGTGCGAATCGCGCGACCATTGCGGGCGGTCGCTCGTTGTTCGACGGCCTCCATCAACTGCTCTCGCGTAAGGCCGAGCTTTGAGATCGCCGAATCGGCAATGGGCATGCCGTCTGCAAAGCCAGTTTGCAGCAGGCAATCTGTAGCCGTTTGGATGGGCGGCGTTACTGATGTGCCGGATAGACGGATTGCTCCGGCCGGCTCGATCTGATGCCGCTGAATATGCGCGCCCGGGCGAGCCGACGGCTTTGTCGAGCTACAGACATGCACAACGTTCAGATGTCGCCACGAGACCTCGAGCCCCAGCAGACAGGCGGCCGAAAACGAGCAGAACGTCCAATCGGGGTGGATGATCGCAAGGGCGCGGAGGATTTCGCAATGGCGTTGCGCTCGGTTGAGTTCATTCCAGCGCGTTTTTCGCGCAAACAACCCCGGCATGGGCGAGACAACCGTGCCGCCGGTGCGCCGAAGGAGCGCTTTTCGGATCGCCGAGCTCGGGGGAATCAGACAGCGCCCCTCTTGTTCGGCTTGAGTGAGCAGTTGGTCGATGAGCTGGTCATTGCAATGGGTCATGAGCTACCGCCTCCTTTTGGGTAGCAAAAACGTATCAGCTGGAACTTGCCGCTCAGCTGACCAAAAGCTGACCAAAATCTAACCATGCAGGTAGATGACCTGCTTTTGGCGACATATTTCTTGTTTGAATCGGTGGGCGGTAATCGGCGACCGTGAACGGTAGCTAGACATGAAACCTTGGTAAGTTTAGGGACGTGTACTTTTTTGAAAAAGAGCATTCTATCTGCTGTTTTGTGTTTCTGGATCGCATGTTTGAAGGCATGTGATAAGGGCGGCGGACTGTCGCCTTGTATCTGCGGAAACTGTGACCAGGAATTGCCACTCGGAATGGGACGTGCTTTTCGGATCGCCCTTCAAGCGGAAACTACATCCCAGATTTTGGCTCCAAACCGGGATGCGCTTTCCCGGCGGAGTCTCTGGCGGAAATTGCACCCCGGAATGAGCGCTCAGAGTGGGACATGCTTTCCTAACGAGGCCGCATGCGGAAACTACGTCCCGGATTCGATGCTCAGGACGGGATGCCGTTTCCGATAGAGGCATGGGGTGGAAAGCCTCCCAGTTCTAATGTTCAAGAAATGGGAGGCAGCTCATCGCGAGCCGGGGCCTTTTGTTTGGAGCGGAGGCAGCATCCCGGAATTCGGGCAATCCGGTGGTCAGGGGTTGAGCGAGCGTCGCGCTAAGGATGTCAAGCGTAAAACCTTCAATGAAAACAGCGTAAAAACTACATCTGTAACGGCGTAAAAACTACATTGAAAGTAGCGTAAAATCAGCATTGAGAATGGCGTAATTTCGCATATCGCGTGATAGAGAGGGACGGCCGTCTATGGATGCACCAAAGAGATTGACCCAAAAGGGATATAGGCCCCGGCTCATAGAGGAGCGCCTCGACATCCTTATGCGGGCGTTTGGCTGTGTGGAGATCAACGGCCCCAAATGGTGCGGCAAGACCTGGACGGCGCTCTCTCGCTCGGCGAGCGTCTCCAGGCTCGATGAGCCTGCGCAGCGCGCGGCGGCAGAGGTCGACCCAAGCCTGGCGCTCATCGGCGATGCGCCACACCTGGTCGATGAATGGCAGGAGGTGCCCGAGGTTTGGGATGCCGCCCGGCGCTTCGTGGACGCGAGCGGCAACGAACGCGGGACACTTTTGCTCACGGGATCGACCGCGCTCAAAAGCGAGGAGCGCAGCCATGTTCGTCATTCCGGCACGGGTAGGATCGCCCGTCTGTCAATGCGCCCCATGGCCCTGTGTGAGTCGGGCGACGGCGAGCCGCTCGTGTCACTGGCAAGCCTCTTTAAGGGCGAGGGTTTTGCCCCTCAGCGTTGCGAGAGCACGGTGGATGACGTCGCACGCTGGTGCTGCAGGGGCGGTTGGCCTGCAAACCTTGGGCTTTCGGAAGAGCTTGCGCGAGAGACGGCAAGCCAGTACGTGCACTCGGTGCTCGACGTCAACGTGCTGGATGAGGGCATGTCGCCCGAGCTTGCACACGGCCTTTTGCGAGCTCTTGCCATGAACGAGAGCCAGGCTGTCACGTACAAGACGCTCGTAAAGGACGCCTCGTACGGTGAGGCGGGCCCCGACGAGAGGACCATCGCTGCGTACTTGGACCTCTTCAACAGGCTCAAGCTGACCGAGGACCTGTGCGGATGGGAGCCGCCCATGCGCTCGAAGGCCCGCGTTCGCGTGCGCCCCAAGCGCTACTTCTGTGACCCGTCACTTGCGGCGGCGTTGCTGGGGGCTACCCCCGAGCGGCTGCTTGGCGATATGCAAACGCTGGGGATGCTCTTTGAGAACCTTGTTCTGCGCGACGTGCGCGTGTTCCTTTCCACCTACGGCGGTGTTGACAACAGTGTCCATTATTTCCGAGATGAGAAGGGCCTTGAGGTTGATCTGATCGTTGAGCACGACGGGCGCTGGGGAGCCATCGAGGTCAAGCTGAGTGATGCGAAGGCAGACGATGGAGCGAGAAATCTCAAGGCGCTGGAGAGGAAAGTGCTCTCCAATCCTGCCGCCCAGAATGCCGCGCCGGCGTTTTTGGCGGTCATGGTTGGAAAGGGGAGCATTGCCTACACACGCGACGACGGCGTGGCGGTGATCCCCATGGCGGCACTTGGGGCGTAGTGGTCTTGCGGGGCGTGCCGTGCTTCCTTTACCGAAAATCCATTTGGTAAACCAGATACTCGCGGATAGAATAAAGTCGACGGCAGCCCAAGTTCTGGAGAGCTGGGCAGCGCCGTTGCTTGGTCAAGAGGTCAGTGCCTTAATGGCAGCGACTTGTTATGCTTCGAATGCTGCTTGAGTGCCTCGGAAAGTTCGATAAGCGCCGTGAAGAGCGAGACCAAAGCAACCAAGAGCTCTACGAGCTCTGATGGGCCCAGGATGACCTCTGATTCAAGTCGCCGGGCCTCAATCTTTTTTATGCATTTGAATAGAGCGGGCGGCACTCTTGGGGCCGTCTGTGTGGCGAGTGCCTGGCGCATGGCATTGCGTCTCGCTTTCATGTCCGCACGGGCACCTATCCTTACGGCAATATAGCCGCCTATGTAGCAAGCGGCAGGCAACGGAGAAAGGCCCTAACCGTGCCAGCTAAAAAGACGCCGTGCATCTCGGCTATCGATACGACGAACTTTGCGCGCCAGATCGTGCTGGACTTTGAGTTTGCGCCGGTGCCAAAGCAGCGCCAGCGCCGTGGACTGCACAATGAGATTATCGAGGTCGGCGCCGTCGAGCTCGATTACCACGGCAACGTGATGGGCGAGTTCTCGCAGTTTGTGCAGACGGAATTTACCGAAGGCGTTGCGTTTCCCGTCCGCGAGCTTACAGGGATATCGACCGTGGACACCGCGATGGCCGATCCGCTCTACACGGTGATCAAAAGGCTCAGCGATTGGATCGGTCGCTACTCCGCTCAGATAGTTTGCTGGAGCGGGACGGATCGTCGACAGCTTTTGACCGAGTGCCAGGCAAAGCACATCGACCTTGCCGCATTTCCTTCGGACTGGGCCGACCTGCAGGCGTTTTACACCTCGATTATGGACGTGGGCAGCCATGGGCGCGTCTCGTTGGGCGACGCGGCGACGTGGTCTGGCATCGAGTTTGACGAGTCGACGGGGCACGCCCACAGCGCTCTGGCCGATGCGCGCGTGACCGCCAAGCTGCTCAAGCAGATGATGGACGGGGACTACCGCGTGAGCCCGCGCGCCCAGGAAGTCCGCCAGCGGTGGGGGATGGGCGAGCGAGCCCGGATGCGCCTTTCCGACAAGTGCCCCGGGTCGAGCGACCTGCTGCTGAAGCTGAAGGCGGAGGGGGTAGGCCTTTTGAGAACGCCATTCGGTTTGGCATGGCAGCGCTGTAAGCGCGACTCCGCCCTGCTGTTTGAATCGAAGCGTCAATCAGTATGACGAGTGGCTCGGTCCGCCTACCTGCACTTCCGCAATCCCGCCCGCTGCACTCAGCAGCTCGTACTCCCTTTGGCTCCACTGACGCAGCTCGGCTGTGCGTACGGCGTCGCGACACAGGTCCAGAAACACCTCAGCGCCCTCGCAGAAGCGCTCGCGGGCAAAGGCTCCGGACCCGCTTGCGACACACGCGCCGTCGGCAAAGAGCTTCCAGCTAGACGGCTCGCGCGAGTCGTCTCCGAGCAGCTGAATCTGCAGTACGTGCGGATTGCCAGCAGCACAGAGTTCCTCCTCGAGCTTCTGTATGGTAAAGCGCATCTGGTGGGAGAGGCCGCTCTTCACCAAAGCCGAGGTGTAGCCGCTCGGCTCGTCTAGAAGATGCATTCGTTTTGGCTTGACGATCAGGTTGTGGAAATTGCGCTCGCTGCGCACGGAGAAATTGTCCATACGGACTCCTTTCATCGATGTTGGCAGGGCCACCGTGCCTCTTGGCCGGTTGGCGTCGGGATCGTGGAGCCAACTCTCTACCCCGACTCTGGATAAAACGCGCCCGCTCCTTGCGGGCAAGAGGAAGTCTATCAACGTGTACGGACAGAAATCAAGCGCCATCCGCGAAATGACGAGCGGACTGCGTTGGTTTCCCAAGTGATTATTCGGCTTTCATCCGGAAAAGTGTCGAAATAGGCACCTTAAAACTTCGGAAAAGTGTCAAATTCGATAGGCAAATTATCCGGAAAAGTGTAGCTGGATGACAAAACAGCACTTAGAAGCCAGTGCTGGATGCGGGATCCTGCGGTCGCCTTCAGCCCTCGCTACTCGTCGTCCCCGTCGTTGGGGTCGCCCTTGAGGGTGTTGATGTCCAGATACTCGTTATCGTCCTCTTTTTGCTGGGTCTCCGACTCCGCTTGGGTGGGGCCGGAGAACAGCCGGAATCCCTCAAACGCAATGACACCGAGCAGGGCAATGACAATGGCGATAAAGGCAACCTTGACTGCCTGCGGAAATTCCGAGAAACGCAGCGCCTTTTCCTCGGCGTAATAATCGGCGAAGCGTTCTTCGCCTGTGCTTTTGGTATACACCGGCGCGGACGCGGCCTCCGGGTCATATTCCGGTGCAGGCGTGGCAGCGTACGGATCGTTGAGATAATCGCTCGATGCGGTGCCATAATCCTCGGTCTCGATGCGACCGTTGCCAGCATAGCCATCGGAATAATCGGAAAATGCCGTACCGCTCTCATAGTCCGCGGCACTCGTGTTGGCGGCAAAAAGCGGGTTAACTGGAACGTCGAGCGCCGGCATGCCGGTAGAGGTCTCATCCAGATCGGTTGCAGCCCAGGAATCGTAGGCAACCTGATGGGCAACGGGCTCATCGAGCCTTGTGACCGGAGGCTTGCGTGCCGCAGGAACAGGCAACTGCTGGGCGCTGTACATAACGGTGCTGTCGGCCGATTTGCCCTGCGTCGCTGCAGCGAGAAATGCCGCCGTTTCGGACGGGTCGCTTGCGGGGCGGGGAGCGGGCGTGGTCGCCGAAGTGAGTGCGGGCGTCGAAACAGGCGACTGCGCAGGAGTCGGCGCAGATGCGGGCTTAGGCGCAAGTGCGGGATTGAGGCTTGACGGACGAGCCCCGCCGCCCATGAGTTCGTCGGCGGTCCACGGGCGATCATCCATCACGTCGTCAAGGCTCAGCGAAAACAGGTCGTCTTCACCCTCATCGAACATGCGGTGCACATGTCCACCAATTGCCGGAATCAATCCGCGACCGGTGCATGATGCCTTGCTCAACGCCATTCTGTTCCATCCTTCCGAAATACTAATGACATCGATTATATGGAACTTTCCAAGCGGCTCGGTCTTGGATTCATGCTTTCCAGAACTCGCGCCCAAAAGGGGAGGGGCAATCCAGGCGAGTGCCTACTTGTCGCCTGCTGCCGCCTTGGCCTCATTGAGGTAGCTATAGAAGCTGTACTTGGAGATGCCAAAGAACTCGCAGGCGCGTTCGCTCGACTTGGAAATGAGGAAGGCGCCGCGACGGTCGAGGTAGCCAATGGCACGAATGCGCTCGTCTTTGGTCATGAGCGCCGCGGGCTTGCCCACAAACTGCTCGCACTCGTGCAGCAGGTCCTCGAGCAGGTCGCCGATGTTCTTGGTAATGGGCTCGGGCTCGGTGTAGCCCGTGCCGCCGGTGCCGGTAAAGGCGTCGAGCGAACGCTCAAAAGCCTTCATAAGCGTAATGTCAAAGTTGATGCCCAAAATGCCGACGGGCTTGCCCTCGTCGTTGCGGATAAAGATGGTCGAGGACTTGAGCAGCTTGCCATCGGCGGTTTTGGTGAGGTACGGCTCGCGGTCGTGCACGTCGGCGGTGCCCTCGTGCATGGATTCAAGCACAATATGGCTGGGGCCGTCACCCAGTTTGCGCCCGCTAACGTGGCCGTTTTCGATCACTACGATGGAGCGGTCCACGTCCTCGGTCTCCAGGTCGTGGACGACGACTTCGCAGTTGGGGCCAAATTGGAGCGCCAGGCCGTGTGCAAGGCGCTTGTAGAACTCAATCTGTGCGGGGGTCATGGGTGCCTTCCTAAAAATTAGTTTGGGCTCACTGTGCCATAAACCCCACTTGTTCGCAAATAACGAAAGCGTCGCTGTGTTATGTGACCGTTCGGCGGCGAAAAGGTACCGATTACGGCAACAAACAATTTGTTAGGTTTTCCAATCAAAAAGTGTGATAGAACAGTGCTAACAAACTTTTTGTTTGGCATCCACATAAAAGTTCAGCCGTGTGAATGGGATCGGGCTGAAACGCGTATGCGGGGGCCGGCAAGAGAGAACTTAAGGAGTTCACCGTATGGCCGATAAGATCCAGTGGGCGGGCAACACGATGCCCAAGAGCGATGACAAGCACTTGGGAATCATGAGCCTCGACCACGTGAAGAAGGCCCGCGCCTTCCACCAGTCGTTCCCCCAGTACACCGTCACACCGCTTGCCCGCCTGGATGGCCAGGCCGCGCGCCTAGGCCTGTCCAACCTGTGCGTTAAGGACGAGAGCTATCGCTTTGGCCTCAACGCCTTTAAGGTCCTGGGCGGATCGTTTGCCATGGCCAACTACATTGCCGACGAGACCGGCAAGGACGTTGCCGAGTGCACCTTCGATTACCTGACCTCCGATCAGCTTGCCAAGGACTTTGGCCAGGCCACCTTCTTTACCGCCACCGACGGCAACCATGGCCGCGGCGTGGCATGGGCTGCCAACAAGCTGGGCCAGAAGGCCGTCGTGCACATGCCCAAGGGTTCCACCAAGCCCCGCTTCGATAACATTGCCGCCGAGGGCGCCACGGTGACCATCGAAGAGGTCAACTACGACGAGTGCGTGCGCATGGCCGCCGCCGAGGCCGACGCCTGCGAGCGCGGCGTCATCGTTCAGGACACCGCCTGGGAGGGCTACGAGAAGATCCCGTCCTGGATCATGGAGGGTTACGGCACCATGGCTTCCGAGGCTGCCGAGCAGCTGCGCGAGATGGCTATCAACCGCCCGACGCACGTCTTTGTCCAGGCTGGCGTAGGCTCGCTCGCCGGCGCCGTGGTGGGCTACTTCACCAACCTGTATCCCGATAACCCGCCCACCTTCGTCGTGGTTGAGTGCGCACCGGCCGCCTGCCTGTACAAGGGCGCTGCCGCCGGCGACGGAGATCCGCGCATCGTGGACGGTGACATGCCCTCCATCATGGCCGGCCTGTGCTGCGGCGAGCCCAACATCTTGGGCTGGGATATCCTGCGCAACCACACCACCGCCTTCGTGTCCTGCCCCGACTGGGTCACCGCTCGCGGCATGCGCACCCTGGGCGCTCCCGAGAAGGGCGACCCGCGCGTCATCTCCGGCGAGTCCGGCGCAGTGACCACCGGTCTGGTCGAGACCCTCATGCTCGACCCCGAGTACGCCGAGCTCAAGGAGCTCATCGGCCTGGACAAGACGAGCTCCGTGCTCTGCTTCTCCACCGAGGGCGACACCGATCCGGATCAGTACCGTCGCATCGTCTGGGAGGGCGAGTATCCGACCTGCTAGCAGACTGACCTGTCCGGAGGCAGCCGGAGGACTTTACTCCCTGCTCGGACAGTCCTGCTCGCACGGAGAGCACATTAAGTGCTCTCCGGCTCGTGCGGAACTCGCGACGGAGCAAAGTCCTCCGTCCGCCTCCTATGGTTACTTGCTTGTGGGGTGCTCGACCTCACGCTGCTTGGCACAAGTGATCTATCTGAAATATCTACCTGTAGGTAAACCCTTGTAGAAAGGTTGACTGTTATGACTAAAGAACTCGATTTTGATGCCATTAAGGCTGCTGCGGAGTCTCATCGTGCTGATATGACTCGCTTCCTGCGCGCCATGATCTCCCACCCCTCTGAGTCTTGCGAGGAGGGCGAGGTTGTCGCTTGCATCAAGGCCGAGATGGAGAGCCTTGGCTATGACGAGGTCAAGGTCGACGGCCTGGGCAACGTCATGGGCTTTATGGGCGAGGGCGACAAGATCATCGCCATCGACTCTCATATCGACACCGTCGGCATCGGCAACATCGAGAACTGGGATGCCGATCCCTATGAGGGCTACGAGACCGACGAGATCATCTACGGCCGCGGTGGCTCCGACCAGGAGGGTGGCATGGCTTCTGCTACCTACGCTGCCAAGATGATGAAGGACATGGGCCTCATCCCCGAGGGCTACAAGATCATGGTCGTCGGCACCGTCCAGGAAGAGGACTGCGACGGCATGTGCTGGCAGTACATCTACAACAAGGACGGCATTAAGCCCGAGTTCGTCATTTCCACCGAGCCCACCGACGGTGGCATCTATCGCGGTCACCGCGGCCGCATGGAGATCCGTGTCGACGTTCACGGCACCTCCTGCCACGGCTCCGCTCCCGACCGCGGTGACAACGCCATCTACAAGATGGCCGACATCATCGCCGACGTCCGCGCCCTCAACAACAACGGCTGCGACGAGTCGACCGACATCAAGGGCCTCGTCAAGATGCTCGACCCCAAGTACAACCCCGAGCACTACGAGGATGCCCGCTTCCTGGGCCGCGGCACCTGCACCGTCAGCCAGATCTTCTACACCAGCCCCAGCCGCTGCGCTGTCGCTGACTCCTGCGCCATCTCCATCGACCGTCGTATGACCGCTGGTGAGACCTGGGAGTCCTGCCTGGACGAGATCCGCAACCTGCCGGCCGCCAAGAAGTACGGCGACGACGTGAAGGTCTCCATGTACATGTACGACCGTCCGTCCTGGACCGGCGAGGTCTACGAGACCGAGGCTTACTTCCCCACGTGGATCAACAAGGAGACCGCTCCGCACGTCAAGGCCCTCGTCGACGCCCACAAGGCCATGTTCGGTGACGAGCGCATCGGCTGCGAGCCCAGCATGGACAAGCGCACCGGTCGTCCGCTGTGCGACAAGTGGACCTTCTCCACGAACTGCGTTTCCATCCAGGGCCGCTATGGCATCCCCTGCGTCGGCTTTGGCCCGGGTGCCGAGTCTCAGGCTCACGCTCCCAACGAGGTCACCTACAAGGACGACCTGGTCACCGCTGCCGCCATGTATGTGGCTGCCCTGAACCTCTACGATCCGAGCCAGGCCGATGGCGATGCCACCGTGTTCCGCGCCGGTCTGACCAACAACAAGATCGACTAGTCCCATTCCTTGATCTTGTTGAGCCGGGGGCCGCTCGTGCCCCCGGCACTCCCCGTTGACTTGGGGCCCGCGGTCGTTATCTCCCATGCTTCCTCAACGGTAGCGGGTCCTCGTCATAGTGCTCTGCATGTTCTAGCCACACGCGCATGCCGGGGCGCATCTACTCATTGCGATCGTTTCACCTTTAGAAAGGACATTTACATGGACGCCAAGTTTACCGAGCTCGTCGAGCAGCTGAACGGCCTCGATTTTAAGGGCATGTACGGCAGCGACTTCCTGCACACCTGGGACAAGACCACCGATGAGCTCAAGGCGCTCTACATCGTCGCCGACGCTCTGCGCGAGCTGCGCGAGAACAACGTTTCGTCCAAGATCTTCGATTCGGGTCTGGCCGTCTCGCTGTTCCGTGACAACTCCACCCGTACGCGCTTCTCCTTCTCTAAGGCAGCCAACCTGCTCGGCCTTGAGCTGCAGGACCTGGACGAGAAGAAGTCCCAGATCGCTCACGGCGAGACCGTCCGCGAGACCGCTACCATGATCTCCTTCATGGCCGACGTCATCGGCATCCGCGACGACATGTACATCGGCAAGGGCGACGCCTACATGGCCGAGGTCTCCGAGTCTGTCCAGCAGGCCTACGAGGACGGCGTTCTGGATCACCGTCCCACGCTCATCTCCCTGCAGTCCGACTCCGATCACCCCACGCAGTCCTCTGCCGACATGCTCTACCTCATCAACGAGTTTGGCGGTCTTGAGAACCTCAAGGGCAAGAAGGTTGCCGTCACCTGGGCCTACTCGCCCTCTTACGGCAAGCCGCTGTCCTGCCCGCAGTCGCTGATCAGCCTGCTGCCCCGCTTTGGCATGGACGTCACCCTGGCTCACCCCGAGGGCTACGACCTCATGCCCGAGGTCGTCGAGCGCGCCAAGGGCTATGCCGCCGAGTCCGGCACCACCTTTAAGCAGGTCAACACCATGGCCGAGGCCTTCGAGGGCGCCGACATCGTGATCCCCAAGAGCTGGGCTCCGTTTGCCGCCATGGAGAAGCGCACCAACCTGTACGCCGAGGGCGACGACGCCGGCATCGCTGCGCTCGAGAAGGAGCTGCTCGCCCAGAACGCCACCCATCAGGACTGGTGCTCCACGACCGAGCTCATGGAGAAGACCGCCAACGGCCAGGACACCATCTTTATGCATCCGCTGCCCGCCGACATCTCCGGTGTCTCCTGCGAGCACGGCGAGGTCAACGCCGACGTCTTCGACATGCACCGTGTGGGCATGTACAAGGAGGCCAGCTACAAGCCGTACGCCATCGCAGCCATGATGTTCCTGCAGAAGGTTGCCGATCCCGCCGCTACCCTCAAGGCCCTCGACGAGCGCAACACCGCCCGTTGGTTCCAGGCCTAAAGCTGGGCTGAGGTAAGCCATGTAAAGGGGGCGCTCTGCCAACCGGCGGGGTGCCCCCTTTTTGCATCGTGGGCGTGCGGGATAAGCGCTTTCGATGTAGATGCCCCGCGACGCGAGTTATTGATACGATGGTTTCAGGGGAGGTATCGCCATGAAACTTGGTTGCGTCATTATGGCTTCGGGCGAGGGCAAGCGGTTTGGCTCTAACAAGATGCTTGCCGATATCTATGGCGAGCCGCTGATTGCCCGGACCATCGATTCGGTTCCCCAGGGCTTTGACGTCGTGGTTTCGACGCGTTGGCCCGAGGTCGCCCAGATTTGCGAGGACAAGCATTGCCCGTGCGTGCTGCACGATGGCGAGCTGCGCAGCGAAAGCGTCCGTGCGGGCCTTTCGTGGGGAGTCGATCGTAACTGGAAAGGTTGCCTCTTTTTGCCGGGCGACCAGCCGCTCGTGAGTTCGGATTCATTCGAGGCTATGGTTCGCGCGTTTGACGAGCGCGGCCGCAAGCGTCCGGTGCGTCTTGCGTGCAACGGCGAGCCTTCGAGCCCGGTGCTCTTTCCGGCGGAATTGTTCGATGCACTTATGTGTCTTGAGGGCAAGGACGGCGGCGGTTCGATCCTTAAGGACCGTACCGACGTGGTGCTGGTCGAGGCACGTGCTTACGAACTGTGGGACGTCGATACCGCCAAGGGACAGCGACGCATAACGGAGCATATCGCCGCCTGCTCGTATTTTGATCGCGTGGCCAACTGCATCAATCAATAAGGAGCAATTATGATCATCATCAAAAACGGCGCACTCGTGACGCCCCAGGGGCTTCGCCGCGCCGATCTTGCCATGGATGGCGATAAGATCGTGCGGATTGCCGCGGCGATTGAGCCGGCCGAGGGCGATACCGTCGAGGATGCTGCGGGCTGCTGGGTGTTCCCGGGCTTTATCGATGGGCACACGCACATGCAGTGCTGGACCGGCATGGATTGGACAGCCGATAGCTTTGAGACCGGCACGCGCGCGGCTGCCTGCGGCGGCACGACGACCATTGTGGACTACGCGACGGCCGATCGCGGCGTGACCATGCCCGATGCCTTGGTCGAGTGGCATCATCGCGCCGACGGCACCTGCACCGCCAACTATGCCTTCCATATGGCGCTTGCTGAGTGGAATGAGCGCAACCGCGCCGATCTTTCGGCCGTGCGCGAGGCGGGCGTGTCGTCGTTTAAGACCTACTTTGCCTACGACCATCTGCGCCTGGACGATGCCGAGACGCTCGAGGTGCTGGAGGAGCTCAAGCGCGTGGGCGGTATCCTGTGCGTGCATTGCGAGAACGGCACGTTGGTCAACGCGCTGCAGAAGCGCGTGTTTGAGCAGGGTATCCACGGGCCCGAGGGCCATGCGCTCAGCCGTCCGGACGTGTGTGAGGCCGAGGCCGTGAGCCGCCTGCTGTATCTGGCGCACTTGGCCGGGGACGCTCCGGTCAACGTGGTGCACCTTTCGACCAAGCTGGGGCTCGAGGCCATTCGCGCTGCCAAAGCGCGCGGGCAGAAGAACATCTATGTCGAGACATGCCCTCAGTATCTGATGCTCGACGACACCTGCTATCTGGAGCAGGGCGAGGACGGCTTTGCGGGCGCCAAGTACGTGATGAGCCCGCCGCTGCGCCATGCGGGTGACCGTGCGGCACTGCGCGAGGCGCTTGTGGCCGGCGAGATCGATACTATCGCCACCGACCACTGCAGCTTTAACCTGCACGGGCAAAAGGACCGCGGGCGCGACGACTTCCGCGCGATTCCCAACGGCGGACCCGGTGTGGAGCATCGCCCCGTCGCGATCGCTACGAGCTTTGAGGGACAGCTGGGCCCCGAGGACCTGTGCCGCTTGATGAGCGAGAACCCGGCGCGCGTCTTTGGCATGTATCCGCGCAAGGGCTGTCTTGCCGAGGGTGCCGATGCCGACGTGTGCGTGTGGGATCCCAAGGCGCGCTGGACCATTCGCGCGGCGACGCAGCATCAGGCTGTGGACTACACGCCGCTCGAGGGCTTTGAGGCGCACGGCCGCGCCAAGGCCGTGTTTGTGAACGGCGTACTGGCTGCGCGCGACGGCGAGCCCACCGGAGCCCAGCCCGGCCGCTACGTTCCCCGCTAGCAGCAAAGATGCCGTGTCCCCTCCGCAGTTGCGGTGAAATAGTTCCTGTTTAGCCGCCAAATAGGCCGTTTCAGGAACTATTCCACCGCAACTTATAGGTCTGGTGGGGCAACGCCGGCTACTTGAGGTTGGTGGCGACGACGGGGCGGCCGAGGGCTGCCTGGAAGCGGTCGGCTATCGTTGGGTCGGCAAGTGTGTCGACTTGGTTGAGCATGACGCGTGCGGTACTGAGCTTCAGCGCCTGCATCTCGGCATTGAGCACCTGGGCGACGCGCTCGGGCGTGGCGATGTCGGTGAGCTCGCAGCCGCAACGTTCGCAAAAGAGCTCGGGGCGGTGGACGGCTTCGTTGATGGGCTTGCCCAGCCCCGAGGCGCCGACGACCCAGACAACGTTTGCCGTGGCGGCGGGAATTACCGGCTCCCAGGCGGCATGCGCCTTGAGCGGGAGCCGCTTGCTGCCGTCCGCCTCGGCCAACACATAATCAAAGCGTTGTGCCAGCTCGCCGAGTGGCTCGGCGGGGGCGGAGAGCTTGCCTGTCTCCGGGTCCAAGACACCCGCTTGGCAGATGCTTCCGCGCGCAAGGCCCGCGCAGGCCTCGCAAGTGCAACCGGGGACATGTGCAGCGCCCGGCTTCCAAGGTGCGGCGTCCAGGCGACGACTCGACCCGTCCCATGGCACGCCGGCGACGGGAAACATGTGCGTGGTGGTGCAGAGGAGCACGCGGCCGCCAGCGCGCATAAGCTCAAGGCCGAGCGTCTTTAGCAAGGTCGACTTGCCGCCGCTGCCGATAATCGCGGTAATGCCCGGCTCGATCCTGAGCGTCGAGGCAAGATTGCCACTAACCGTTTCCATCTGTTCACCGCCGTATAATATTGTGATAATAAATAATCATCAGAGTAGCGGTCGAACCGCTTTTGCTCTGCTCAAACCGTAGCACAGGGAGGTGCCCCAGGAATGCTCGTTTATGTTCGCGGCGCCGGCGATATCGCCACGGGCGTCGCCGCTCGCTTGGTGCGCGCCGGCGTGTCGGTCGTTATGGCCGATATCGCGGTTCCCACGTGCATCCGTCGCACAATCAGTTTTTGCGAGGCCATTCGCCTGGGCGAGGTCCAGGTCGAGGGCATTCGCGCTCGCTTGGCGCAGACGCCGGCAGAGGCGCTCGAGATTACCCAAGCGGGGGATGTTGCCGTCGTGGTGGACCCTCAGGCCAAGATACTCGATGAGCTTAAACCCGCGGCTGTGGTCGACGCGATTTTGGCCAAGCGCAACCTGGGCACTACGCGCGACATGGCGCCTGCAGTCATCGCCGTGGGGCCGGGCTTTACCGCGCCGGTTGACTGCGACGCCGTGGTCGAGACCATGCGCGGTCATTTTCTCGGTCGCGTCATCACCCAGGGCTCGCCCCAGCCCAATACGGGCGTGCCAGGTGTCATCGCCGGCTATGGCAAGGAGCGCGTTATCCACAGCCCCGCCGTCGGCGTGTTTAGGTCCGACCGCGCAATCGGCGACATCGTGAGTGCCGGCGACGTGATCGGGTATGCGGGTGATACTCCCATGATCACGCAGATTGACGGCTGCTTGCGCGGCCTTTTGGCCGACGGCGTTCAGGTGACCGAGGGCTTTAAATGTGCAGACGTCGACCCGCGCGGCGATGCCAGCTATATCAACTATATTTCGGACAAGGCGACGTCGGTCGGCGGCGGCGTGCTCGAGGCGCTCGCCATGCTCACCGGTGTATTCCAGGGATAGGAAATTGCAATGGAAAAGCTCGATGTGGTGAATGCTGCGCTCGGCGCTCTGAAGGCTGGTAAGACGTGCGAGCTGGTGGTAGTTGCCGGCACGGCAGGGTCATCGCCGCGCGGCGTGGGCGCCTGGATGGCCGTCTTTGCCGATGGCAGCCAAGCAGGTACCATCGGCGGCGGCAAGATCGAGCTCTTTGCGCTGAACGAGGCGCGCGAGCTGCTGGCCGCAGGGCAATCGCGTCTGGTCCGCTACACCATGGGCGGCGAGAACTCCGATACCGGCATGATCTGCGGCGGTGCCATCTGCCTGTGCTACCTGCATCTGGATGCGACTCAGACACCGTTGTTCCAGTCGGTTGCCGACGTCTTGGCCTATCGGCGCATCGGCGACTTCGTTATCGACTTTGAGCCGTTTGTCATTCAGGCCCTCGAGGGCGATGTGGCCGAGTACCATGGCGGGGCATCGCGCCATACCATTGACGGCTACCCCGAGCTTTCGCTGGTGGAGGAGGGGAGTAAGGTCACCTACACCAACGCTGCCTCCGAGATCCCCCCGGCGCACATCGAGACGCTCTGCCCCGAGGGCCTGACCTACATCTTTGGCTGCGGACACGTGGGCGCTGCGACGGCGCGCGCGCTCACGGTGGCGGGCTTTGCCGTTGTGGCGTGCGATGACCGCCCCGGCACGCTGACGCCCGAATGGGTGCCCGGTGTCTACGATCGTCGCCTGGTCGATTACAAGAACCTGAGCGAGCTGTGTCCCATCGGTCCGCGCGACTTGGTGGTCGTGGCCACAGCAGGCCACAAGTCCGATATCGACGTGGTGATCCAAGCCATGCGCGCCAAGCCTGCCTACCTGGGCTGTCTGGGTTCGCGCCGCAAGACGGCCTTTGTGCGCGCCCGCCTGGAGCAGGAGGGCTTTACGCAGGACCAGATCGACGAGCTGCACCTGCCGATCGGCGTTGCCATTCAGGCCGAGGACCCCGAGGAGATCGCCATCTCCATCGCCGCCGAGATGATTCACCTGCGCCGCACCAAGCTCGTCCCCCGCAAGCGCTAGTCGCATCTCCATCAATAAGTTGCGGTGAAATAGTTCCTAGATAAGCCTGCCGGGCGGTTAGCCAGGAACTATTTCACCGCAACTGCTGTTTGACCCCGGGGGATGCAGGATCGCGGGTCAAAATGCTACCTGTGCCATATGCCCTATAATGTCCGCTCGTTGAGCGGTATGGGGCCGCTGCCTAGAGTATGGGAGGCGCAAATGGCGGAGTCGGCAGCAGGGGGCGCCCTGTTCGAGCGTGCGGGAAAAGTTTCGTTTGTGCAGGTATTGCCCCATGCACTGCAGCATGTGCTGGCGGCATTCGCGGGTATCGTCACGCCCGCCATCATCATCGCGTCGGTCTGCGGCTTTACCCCTCAGGAGGAGGCCGCTGTCATCCAGGCGTCGCTCGTCCTCTCGGCGCTCGACATTTTCCTTCAACAGTTCCCCATAAAAGGTGTCGTCGGTTCGGGCCTGCCCATTGTGATGGGTGCGAGCTTTACCTTCGTGCCGGCGCTCAAGGCGGTCGGTCTTGAGCTTGGTTTTGAGGCCGTGCTGGGCGCCCAGGTAATCGGCGGCGCGCTCGTCGCGCTCTTCGGCCTACTGTTTAGGCGCGTAAGCTTTCTCTTTCCGGCCCCGGTGCTCGGCACCGTCATCTTTGTCATTGGCCTGTCGCTATGCCCAGTGGCAGTTGCCTCCATGGCGGGCGGGGAGAGCGCGGCGGATTTTGGCAGTGTCACCAACTGGGCCGTCGCACTTGTGACGTTCGTCGTCACCTTTATGGCTGGCAACTACGGCAAGGGCGCGCTTAGGCTGGGCAGCATCCTGGCTGGTATCTGCGCGGGCTTTGTTTTGGCTGCGGTGTTGGGCATGGTCGATTTCTCGGCCATCGCGACCGCCAGCTGGTTCGCCCCGCCGGCCCTGGGCGCCCATCGCCTGGTGTTCGACCCGGCCGCGTGCGCCGTTGTGGGCGTTGTCGCCATTGTCAACGCAGTACAGGTCATGGGCGAGTTTGCCGCTGTCTCGTCCGCCGCGCTCGATACCCCTGCGACCGATAGCCAGATCTCGGGCGGTCTGATCGCCAACGGCCTGGTCGGTATGCTGTCGGGCTTTTTGGGCGGCGTCCCCACGGCAACCTTTGGCCAGAATGTGGGCATTATCGCCGAGAACAAGGTCGTCAACCGCATGGTCTTTACGCTTGCCGCCGCCATCTTGCTCGTCGCGGGCCTGCTGCCCAAGTGCGCGGCGGTGCTCACGTCCATTCCGCAGCCGGTAATCGGCGGCGCCACGATCGGCGTGTTCGCGACCATCGGCATGAACGGTGTGGTCATGTTTGCCCGCCACGGCCTGTCTCAGCGCGATACCACGCTCATGGGTCTCTCTATCGCCTTTGGCACGGGCATTGAGCGCACGGCCGGCGCGCTTGCCGGCGCTGGATTCCCCGCATGGGTCGGCACCGTCTTTGGCGGATCCTCCATTGCCGTCGCCGCACTCGTTGCTGTGATCCTCAACCTGGTCCTCCCACGCCAAAAATAACGCCCCATATATGAGTTGCGGTGGAATAGGGACTGTTTAAGCCTGTTGGGCCGCCAAACAGTCCCTATTTCACCGCAACTGCTTTTGGGACGCATTTGTGCGGGGGAGTTGTGGAGTTGTGCAGGCAGACGAGGTTTTTCTGGAAATACGCACCCAATGCGCGTATAGTACCGATTGTTTTGTCGGCTCCTGCTGCGTCGGGTCCAAACCGCGAAATGCCATGAGCGGCGCGGATGCAGTCAGGAGGCACGAGGACAACCCATCGTGGCCACGCCCCGTGCTTAAAACCCCAAGAAGGAGTGAATAATGGCAGAAGAGAAGTATGTGCCGCGTCTGAAGACCAAGTACAACAACGAGGTCAAGCAGCAGCTTCAGGACAAGTTCCAGTACGAGAACGTCATGATGATCCCCAAGTTTGAGAAGATCGTCGTGAACATGGGTGTCGGCGAGGCCGCTACCGATTCCAAGGCCATCGACGGTGCCGTGCGCGACCTGCGCGCCATCACCGGCCAGCAGCCGATGATCACCCGTGCCCGCAAGTCCATCGCTACCTTCCGCCTGCGCGCTGGTATGCCGATCGGCTGCAAGGTTACCCTGCGTGGCGACCGTATGTGGGAGTTCTTCGATCGTCTGACCTCCGTCGCGATCCCCCGTATCCGCGACTTCCGCGGCATCTCCGCCAAGAGCTTCGACGGCCGTGGTAACTTCTCCATGGGCGTCACCGAGCAGCTCATCTTCCCCGAGATCGACTTCGACTCCGTCGATCACCAGCGTGGTATGGACATCACTTTCGTGACCACCGCCAACACCGATGAGGAGGCCAAGGCCCTTCTGGACGCCTTCGGTTTCCCGTTCAAGAAATAGGTTCACCTGCCCTATGAGCGCCGTTCCCAGAAGGGGGCGGCGCTTGGGGCGAACAATACTCTATGTGAGGAGGATATAAGTGGCTAAGACATCGATGATCGTCAAGTGCAATCGCAAGCAGAAGTTCTCTACTCGTGAGTACACGCGCTGCCAGCGCTGCGGCCGTCCGCACTCTGTGTACCGCAAGTTCGGCCTGTGCCGTGTCTGCTTCCGCGAGCTTGCACTCAAGGGCGAGCTTCCCGGCGTTAAGAAGGCCAGCTGGTAAGTCACTACCAGCGTTTCAAGCATCAGTTTGGAACAGGGAAAACGCGCTAAAAAGGCTTTGCCGTTAAGGGCGGCGAAGAACCAAGAGCACGTGTTCATCAAGAACGAAGGAGAATCTGTATGAACCTTACAGACCCGATCGCAGATATGCTTACGCGCATCCGTAACGCTAACTCTGTGAACAAGGCCACGGTCTCCATGCCGAGCAGCAAGAAGCTCGTCGAGATCGCTCGTGTTCTGCACGAGGAGGGCTACATCGAGGGCTACGATGTCGAGGACACCGTTCCCCAGAAGACTCTGCACATCACGCTTAAGTATGGTCCCAAGAAGGCTAAGGTCATCAACGGCATCCGCCGCATTTCCAAGCCGGGCCTGCGTAAGTACACCGGCGTTGCCGACATGCCCCGCGTCCGCGGTGGCCTTGGTACCGCCATTATTTCCACCAGCCATGGCGTCATGACCGACCGCGATGCTCGCAAGCACAACGTCGGCGGCGAGATCATCGCTTACGTCTGGTAATTCGCTCGGTAGGTAGAAGGAAAGGAGATCACCGTGTCTCGTATCGGTAATAAGCCTGTCCAGATTCCCGCCGGAGTCGAAGTGGCAGTCAACGGCAACAACGTTGTCGTCAAGGGCCCCAAGGGCCAGCTCGAGCTCGATGTCTTTGAGAAGCTCGCTATCAACGTCGAGGACAACGTCCTCACCGTTTCCCGTCCCGACGACGAGCGTGAGACCCGTGCCCGCCACGGCCTCACCCGCGCCCTCATCCACAACATGGTTGTCGGCGTTTCCGAGGGCTTCGAGAAGAAGCTCGAGCTCGCCGGCGTCGGTTACCGCGTGCAGCAGAAGGGCAAGAACCTCGAGTTCTCCCTGGGCTTCTCGCACCCCGTGATCGTCGAGGCTCCCGAGGGCATCACCTTCGAGGTTCCCGACAACACCCACGTGAACGTCAAGGGTATCAACAAGCAGCAGGTCGGTCAGATCGCCGCTGAGATCCGCGGTCATCGTCCTCCCGAGCCTTACAAGGGCAAGGGTATCCACTACGTTGGCGAGCACATCCGCCGTAAGCTGGGTAAGGCCGCCAAGTAGTCGTAACCGACTCACTCGCATAAGACCAGCACCCCGTCAGGTGCTGGCAAGATCAACCTTTTTAGGAGTTTACGTATGAACAAGCATAAGGCGAAGCTGGAAGGCCTCAAGCGTCGTCAGCGTCGTGTTCGCGGCAAGGTCTCGGGTACCGCCGAGCGTCCGCGTCTTCGAGTGACCCGTACTAACGCCAACATCTATGCCCAGATCATCGACGACAGCAAGGGCTCCAGCCTGACGCTCGTCTCTGCCTCGACCCTCGAGGCCGAGTTCAAGGGCACCCACACCTCGAACAAGGAGGCTGCGGAGAAGGTCGGTCAGCTCGTTGGCAAGCGCGCCATCGAGGCCGGCATCACCAAGGTCGCCTTCGATCGTGGTGGCCGTATCTACCATGGCCGCGTCAAGGCCCTCGCCGACGGTGCTCGTGCCGCCGGTCTCGAGTTCTAGGAGGTATGTAGCACATGGCTCGTAATCAGAAGCAGCAGCGCGAGGCCTCCGAGTTCGAGGAGCGCGTCGTTTACATCAACCGCGTGTCGAAGACCGTCAAGGGTGGTCGTCGCATGAGCCTCGTCGCTCTCGTCGTCGTTGGCGACGGCAAGGGTAACGTCGGCGTTGGCATGGGCAAGTCCGCTGAGGTGCCCCTGGCCATCTCCAAGGCGTCTCTCGATGCCAAGAAGAACATGTTCCACGTGCCGGTGACCGAGCAGGGCACCATCCCGCACGAGGTTCTCGGCCACTTTGGTGCCGGCCGCATCATCATCAAGCCCGCTGTCGAGGGTACCGGCGTTATCGCCGGCGGCGCTGTGCGTCCCCTCTTTGAGCTTGCTGGCATCAAGAACGTCCTGTCCAAGTCCCTCGGTACCGACAACGGCCTCAACATCATCAAGGCTGCCGTCGAGGGCCTCAAGGAGCTCTCCAGCCCTGAGGACGTCGCGGCTCGCCGTGGCCTGACGGTCTCCGAGATGTTCGTCGGTAAGGAGAACTAAGCATGGCTGACACCATCAAGATCAAGCAGGTCCGCAGCACCAACGGTTGCAAGCAGGACCAGGTCCGTACTGTCCGTGCCCTCGGTCTCCACAGGATCCGCGAGGTTCGCGAGATTGCTGACAACGAGTCCGTCCGCGGCATGATCTTCAAGGTCAAGCACCTTGTCGAGATTGTAGAGGAGTAGCAAATGCAGCTTCACGATCTTACTCCCGCGCCCGGTTCCACCAAGAACCGCAAGCGCGTCGGCCGTGGCAATTCTTCGGGTCACGGCACCACTTCTGGCCGCGGTCAGAAGGGCCAGGGTTCCCGCTCTGGCGGCACCAAGGGTGCCGGCTTCGAGGGTGGCCAGACTCCGCTGGCTATGCGCCTGCCCAAGCTTCCGGGCTTCCGCAACCCCCGTCGTATCGAGTACACCGCTGTCAACGTTGAGCGTCTCGAGCGTAAGTTCGAGGACGGCGCTGTAATCGACGGTGCCGCTCTTAAGGCTGCTCGCATCACCAAGAGCGAGTTCGAGCCCGTCAAGGTGCTCGGCAATGGTGAGCTCACCAAGAAGTTCACGGTCAAGGTCGACAAGGTCAGCGCTTCTGCGCAGGCCAAGATCGAGGCCGCCGGCGGAAAGGTCGAGCTGCCGTGCTAAATGGTCTTAAGAATGCTTTCCGCATCAAAGAACTGCGCGAAAAGATTCTTTTTACCATAGCTATGCTCGTCGTGTACCGCATTGGTGCGCACGTTCCTGTGCCCGGCATTCCCTTCCAGGGGATGCTGGGCCTTTTCTCGACCGATAACAATTCGGTCGCCGCAGGTGCTATGGCCCTCCTGAATCTTTTCTCTGGCGGCGCGTTGAGCTATGTGTCGGTGTTTTCGCTGGGCATCATGCCTTACATCACTAGCTCGATCATCCTCCAGATGCTCCAGGCCGTTGTGCCTTCCCTGCATGAGCTTGCCCGCGAGGGCGAGGTCGGTCAGACCAAGATTACGCAGTATTCGCGTTACCTCACCCTGGCTCTGGCAATCCTCAACTCCGTGGGTTACCTCTTCCTCTTTAAGAGCTTCGGCATAAGCTTTAATGGCGCCGGCGCTCCCGAGATCATCTTCGACCTCATGATCGTCGGTACGCTCACTGCGGGCGCCATGCTGATCATGTGGATTGGTGAGCTCATCACCCAGCGCGGTATCGGCAATGGCATGTCGCTGATCATCTTCGCGAATATCATGGCCGGTCTTCCGCAGGCGATCTTCTCCAGCACCGAGGGTAACGCCGGTGGCATCATCACCATGGTGATCATCTGCGCCATCATCTTGCTGGTTATCCCGCTGATCGTTTTCCTTGAGCGCGGCCAGCGCCGCATCCCGGTCTCCTACGCCAAGCGCGTCGTTGGCCGTCGCATGATGGGTGGCCAGACCACCTACCTGCCCATCAAGGTCAACACCGCGGGCGTCGTGCCGATCATCTTCGCTTCGGCGCTGCTGTACTTCCCGGCTCAGATTGCCGTGTTCTTCCCCGGCATCGGCTGGATCCAGGCAGTTGCCTCTGCGCTTTCGACCGGTTGGCTCAACTGGGTGCTTAATGTTGTCCTCATCGTGTTCTTCGCGTACTTCTACACCTCCATGGTGTTCAACCCCGATGACACGGCCGACAACCTTAAGAAGCAGGGCGGCTTTATTCCGGGCGTGCGTCCGGGTAGGGCTACCGCGGCCTACATCAAGAACGCGCTCAACAAGATCACGCTTCCCAGCGCTGTCTTTTTGGCGCTCATCGCCATCGTGCCTTCGATCATCTTCTCCTTCACGGGCAACCATCTGATCCAGGCATTTGGCGGCACGTCCATCCTCATCATGGTCGGCGTCGTGCTCGACACGGTCGACAAGCTCGAAGGCCAGATCAAGATGTATGATTACGATGGATTCTTTAAATAGGCTAGAGGAGGATTGCTCATGAACCTCGTATTGCTCGGAGCTCCGGGTGCCGGCAAGGGCACCGTCGCACAGGAGCTCGTCGCCGAGTTCGGCGTCGCTCACATTTCCACGGGCGACCTGCTGCGTGCTGCCGTCAAGGGTGGCACCGAGCTTGGTATTCAGGCTAAGAAGTACATGGACGCCGGCGAGCTCGTTCCCGACCAGCTCGTGATCGACCTTGTCAAGGAGCGCCTTGCCGCCGATGACGCCCAGCAGGGCTTCATCCTCGACGGTTTCCCGCGCAACACTGCCCAGGCTGTTACGCTCGATTCCGAGCTCTCTGCCATGGGTCGCGAGATCGACTGCGCCCTTCTGGTCGACGTGGCCCCCGAGGTCATCATCGACCGTCTGTCTTCGCGTCGCACCTGCCGCGCCTGCGGTTACACCGGCACCGCTGCCGATGCTACCTGCCCCAAGTGCGCCGGCGAGATGTATCAGCGCGACGACGACAAGCCCGAGACCATCAAGAATCGTCTCGACGTCTACGAGAAGTCCACGAGCCCGCTCGTCGACTACTATCGTGGCCAGGGTCTGCTCAAGTCGGTCAACGGTGACCAGGCTCGCGAGACCGTGTACGGGGATGTCAAAGAGGCTCTCGGTCTATGATCAAGATTAAGTCTGCAACGCAAATCGAGCAGATGAAGAAGGCAGGAGCGCTATCTAAGATGGCGCTCCGCCACGTTGGAGCCATGGTTCGCCCTGGTGTTTCGACCTTTGAGCTTGATCAGCTTGCGGAGCAGATTATCCGCATGCATGGTGGCACCCCGGCCTTTAAGGGCTACGGCGGGTTCCCCGGTACCATTTGCGCATCGATTAACGATGCCGTGGTGCACGGTATTCCCAATCCCGACATGATCCTGCGTGATGGCGATATCATCTCCATCGATACGGGTGCTGTTGTCGACGGTTGGGTCGGCGATAACGCTTGGACGTTTTTCGTCGGTACCCTCACGCCCGAGGCCAAGGCCCTGTGCGAGGTTACGCGCGATTGCCTTAAGGCTGCCATCGAGCAGGCTGTTCCCGGTAACCATATTGGGGACATTGGTTATGCCGTCCAGTCCCTCGCCGAGTCTCACGGCTATGGCGTGCTTCGCGATTATGTGGGGCACGGTATTGGCCATGTGATGCACGAGGACCCCAACGTTCCGAACTACGGAAAGAAGGGGAGGGGCGTTCGTCTCCAGGCCGGTATGGTCATTGCCATCGAGCCGATGGTCACGATGGGATCCAATCATGTGAGCACGGGCTCCGATGGTTGGATCGTCACGACCAACGACCACCTGCCCGCCGCGCACTACGAGAACACCGTCGCCATCACCGATGACGGCCCGGTGATTCTCACTACCGACGCGCAAGGCGCCTGGTGTTCCTTGCAAGGAGGCGAGATGTAGAGGCCGCGTTCAAATTCGTCGGCATTTACATTTCAAAGTTACAGGTTTCACTTAGTTGTGGAGCCATTACGAAGATATTACGATACGTGCACGCGTATTGTAGAATACTCAATCGCTGTCGTTTTCTAGAGAAAGATGATTGCTTGTGAAGAAGGAAGACGCAATTGAGCTCGAGGGTACGGTAAAGGAACCGCTGCCCAATGCCATGTTTAAGGTTGAGCTCGAGAACGGTCATTCGGTTCTGTGCAACATTTCTGGCAAGATCCGAATGAATTACATCCGTATTCTCCCCGGTGACAGGGTTGTCGTGGAGCTTTCCCCGTACGACCTGACCCGCGGCCGCATCACCTATCGCTATAAATAGCGGCACGCATACACGCACTCCTTTTCCGACTGCAGGCTTAGCTCAACCTACGGTCGGATTGTGTGTGAAGACCAGCCATAGTTTTAAACGCCTGCGGCTGGGCGAGTAGATAGTAGGGAAGTAGTTTGAGCGCTACCGAAAGGAAGAACGATGAAGGTACGTCCTTCGGTCAAGAAGATGTGCGATAAGTGCAAAATCATTAGGCGCCATGGCAAGGTCCTCGTCATTTGCGAGAACCCCCGTCATAAGCAGCGTCAGGGTTAAGAGAGGAGACTACGTTGGCCCGTATTAATGGTGTCGACCTCCCGCGTGAGAAGCGCGTTGAGATCGGTCTGACCTACATTTACGGCATCGGCCGCACCACTGCGACGAAGATTTGCGTCGAGTGCAACGTTAACGTGGATACGCGCGTTAAGGACCTCACCGAGGATGAGGTTAACGCCATCCGCGATTATATCGACAAGAACCAGATCATGGTTGAGGGCGACCTCCGCCGTGAGCGCAACCAGAACGTCAAGCGCCTTATGGACATCGGCTGCAACCGCGGCCTTCGTCACCGCAAGGGCCTCCCGGTCCGCGGCCAGCGCACCCACACTAACGCTCGTACCCGCAAGGGCCCGAAGCGTCAGATCGGTGCTAAGAAGAAGAAATAAGGAGCGCTAGATAGATGGCTACTGCTAAGAAGAACGTTCGCGCTGCCCGTCTGAAGCGCGCGGACCGTAAGAACATTTCCGTGGGCCAGGCTCACATTCGTTCTACGTTCAACAACACGATCGTTTCGATCACCGATCCCCAGGGCAACGTCATTTCCTGGAAGTCGGCTGGCCAGGTGGGCTTCAAGGGCTCCCGTAAGTCCACGCCGTTCGCTGCCCAGATGGCTGCCGAGGCTGCTGCCAAGCAGGCCATGGAGCACGGTATGAAGAAGGTTTCCGTCTTCGTCAAGGGCCCCGGCTCCGGTCGTGAGACCGCCATTCGCTCCCTCCAGGCCGCTGGCCTCGAGGTCTCGAGCATCCAGGACAAGACCCCCATCCCGCACAACGGCTGCCGCCCCAAGAAGCGTCGCCGCGTGTAACTGAAAGGATCGTATCAATATGGCAATCGACAGGACTCCTGTTCTTAAGCGCTGCCGTCAGCTCGGGATCGATCCCGCTGAGCTCGGTTACAGCAGCAAGAAGGAATCTATCCGTCAGCCCAAGCGCCGTCGCAAGGAATCTGAGTACGGCATGCAGCTGCGCGAGAAGCAGAAGGTCAAGTTCATCTATGGCGTTCTGGAGAAGCAGTTCCACGGCTACTTCAACAAGGCCCGTAAGATGAACGGCGTCACCGGTGAGAACCTCATGATCATCCTTGAGTCTCGCCTCGACAACGTCGTCTTCCGTCTTGGCTTCGCCCGCACCCGCAAAGAGGCTCGTCAGTCCGTCCGTCACGGTCACTTCACCGTGAACGGCAAGCGTGTGGACATCCCGTCCTACCGCGTCAAGGCCGGCGACGTCGTCGCTGTCGGCGAGAAGTTCCGTGACCTCCTCCCCATCAAGGAGGCCCTGATTTCCTCCGAGCGCTTTGAGGTCCCTGGCTGGCTCGAGGTCGATATCGAGAAGCTGTCTGGTAACGTGCTCGCTCTGCCGACGCGTGAGCAGATCAGCGGTGATATCAACGAGCAGCTCATCGTCGAGCTCTACTCTAAGTAGTCCATCCGGGCTGCTGAGGCTGGAGGTAATACATGTCAGAATTCATTAGGCCTCAGGTTCAGGTCGAAGAGATCAACGAGACGTCTGCTCGTGTCTCCGTCGAGCCGCTCGAGCGTGGCTACGGCGATACGCTGGGTAACTCCCTTCGTCGCGTTCTTCTGTCCTCGCTCGAGGGTGCCGCCGTCGAGGCTATTCAGATCGATGGCGCGCAGCACGAGTTCATGACCATCCCCAACATGGTCGAGGATGTCACCGACATCGTCCTGAATGTCAAGGGTCTTGTCTTCAGGGCTCTCGGCACGACCGACGAGGCGACCGCCACCATTTCGGTTGACGGCCCCTGCGAGGTCACCGGTGCGGACTTCTTTATTCCGTCCGAGTTTGAGCTGGTCAACCCCGAGCAGCACATCGCTACGCTCACCGAGGGTGGCCATCTCACCATGAGCATGCGCATCGGCTATGGCCGCGGCTATGTCTCTGGCGAGGCTAACAAGCGCGACAACGATCCCATCGGTGTGATCCACGTCGACTCGCTGTACTCGCCGGTGTCCCGTTGCGCCAAGCTCGTTGAGGCTTGCCGTGTCGGTCAGCACACCGACTACGACCGCCTTGTCCTCGAGATCGAGACCAACGGCTCCATCGCTCCGCGCGACGCCGTGGTCCAGGCTGCCAATATCATCAACCAGCATATGGCTGCCTTTATGAACCTTGCCGAGACCCCCGAGGTCGAGGAGGAGGCTTCGATCTTCGCTCCCGAGGTCACCAACGACAACGCCGAGCTGGACAAGCAGATCGAGGATCTGGACCTTTCCGTCCGTTCCTACAACTGCCTTAAGCGCGCCAGCATTCACTCGGTCCGTCAGCTCGTTGAGTTCTCGGAGAACGATCTGCTCAACATCCGTAACTTCGGTGTTAAGTCGATCGAGGAAGTGAAGGACAAGCTAGAGTCCATGGGCCTGAGCCTGAAGGCTTAATGCTTCGCATATTTGAGGAGAAACTAGACCATGCGTCACAACGTTAAGAAGGGCCTGAAGCTCGGCACCGATGCGAGCCACACCAAGGCCATGAAGAAGAGCCTTGCTAAGGCCCTCTTCGAGAACGACCGCATCAAGACCACCGAGACCCGCGCTAAGGCGCTGCGTTCGGTCGTCGATCCGATCATCACCTGGGCCAAGAAGGGCGACCTGCACTCTCGTCGTCTGGCCATCGCCAAGCTCGGCGATAAGCAGCTCGTTGCCGAGATCTTCGACAAGGCTGCTCAGGGCATGTGGCAGGACCGCAACGGCGGTTACACCCGCATCATGAAGCTCGGTAACCGCAAGGGCGACAACGCTCCCATCGTTATCATGGAGCTCGTCACCGAGCCTTGCACGCCTAAGGCCAAGAAGGCTGCTCCGGCCCCCAAGAAGGCCGCGGCTCCCAAGAAGGTCGAGGCCGTCGAGGAGGCTCCTGCTGAGGAGACCGCTGAGTAGACAATCCGTCTGCATAGGCTATATTCGAGGGGTACGTTCGCGTACCCCTCTTTTTTTGTCGCAATACCGTTGATTGTTTGTTGGGAGCGTCCATGACCGCGCCGTCTGATTTCAATTTGAACCCAGGGCTCGATGCTACGCTCGTATTCCGTGTTGCCTATGACGGCTCATCGTATAGCGGATTTGCCGAGCAACCGGGCCAGACGACCGTTGCGGGCGAGTTGCGCCGCGCTATCGAGACGCTGCTGCGCCGCCCGATCGATCTGACGTGTGCGGGGCGTACCGATGCCGGCGTGCATGCGGTGGCTCAGTACATTAGCGTGCCCGTAACGGACGCTGAGCTTGCTCTGACGCGCCGTAGGTGGCTGAGGGCTATGGATGCCCTGTTGTCCAAAGATATCGCCATAAACGAGGTCTACAGGGCCCGTAAAGGCTTTTCTGCTCGCTTTGACGCGCGGTCCCGTACGTATACGTACCGTATTGCCGATCGCGATGCGCGCCCCGTGCTCTCGCGCGGCGCTGTGTGGTGGCATCGCTATCCCCTCGACGTCGATGCGATGGCGGCCGCCTGCCCTGCGCTTTTGGGCGAGCAGGACTTTAAGAGCTTTTGCAAGGTGGCATCTGCCGTGGGCAAGCCCACGCATCGCTGCGTGATGCGTGCCGAGTTTGGCCACGAGGTCGCTTTTGGCGAGGATATCCTGACCTTCACCATCGAGGGCAATGCGTTTTTGCACTCGATGGTGCGTACCATTGTAGGAACGCTCGTGGAGATTGGCATGCATCGTCGCGATCCCGAGTGGATGCGCGAGGTCATTGATGCCTGCGACCGTACCGCCGCGGGTCCCACGGCGCCTGCCTGCGGCCTTACGTTTATGGGTGTGGATTACGGCCCCGACGAGCTTGTCGTACTCGACTAGGGGAGTGCTCGGCGCGTCCGTACCTGACACATACTATGTGTGAGCTGCGCGTGTGCAACATCTGTTCTTGGCGTGCAACATGTTAGGCGGCTCGTTGCTTTTATAGCTCGGGTGTACCATGAACGACAGTTTGATTTGGCGCTATCGAGAGGATGGAAAACTTGGTTCGACGTGGTTTGCATCCGCGACTTTCGGTGATCCTTATTGTTGAGGGTTCGCCCAGCTATGCGATGCGTGCGCTCGAGAGCGTCCAGAACCAAGACCTCTATGATTTGCAGATTGTCATCGTATGCCGCGATGTTGCACCAGGTGTGCGCCATTCGCTCGAGGTTGCCGCCGGCAGAGATATTCACATCGATTTGATTGACGTCGAGGATTCGGCGCGCGGAGCATGTCTCAAGGCCGGTTTTGCCGCCTCGCGTGGATTGCAGATTGTTGCCATGAACGCCGACGAGTGGTTTGCCCCACAGTCCCTTTCCAAGATGGTCGACGTTGCGTGCGATGCTGCGGCAGACATGGTGATTCCCACGGCATCGCTCGACCGCTACGATGCTCATCGTGAGCGCCATTCGCGTGTACTGGATGCCACCTCTCTTGCGATCGATGACCGTGCTTCATTGGCGGCCGGTCTGTCTCAAATGATTTCCGGCGGCCTGATTGCCCAGACTCCCGGTGTGATGTACAGCCGCTCGCTGTTCGAGACGTGTTTGTCGCGCGACCGTGCGTTTCGCTCGATTGGGTTTATGACATGCGCTCTTTCGCAGGCGCAATGCATATCCGGGTGCGGTGATGCCTGTTTCCATGCGGTGGCGCCACGGCTTACAGATGCTTTTGACCCCACATTGTTTGCCAAGCTTACCGATGACGCCCGGGCGCTCGACGAGCTTATTGATTCGCTGGCAGAGGCGAACGGTGACGCGCAGCTAAAGGTGGCGAGCCATATGTTTTACTTCGCCGGGCTGGTCGCCTGCATCGAAAATTTGTGCTTGAGCCCGCATGGGGTTTCTTCAATTGAGCGTTCCGCTCGTATGCGTGATATGCTCGAGGCATCTCGAACTCGTCAGATGGCTGCGGCACTCAAGGATAACCATCGTGGACTCGGCTTGTTGTTTGGACCGATTGCCAGTGCCAAACCTACGCGTTGCGTGATGTATACGCATCTGGCCGCTTTTTTTAACCGGACGGGCGTCAAAACTGCTTAAGACGGCTATTTTCGAAACAATCTTGCATGGAATTGTTTCGAAATGCGTTCTTATTCACAAATACCCTCAAATAGCGCTAAACTATTCAATTACTGATTGATTGTCTCCGCCATCTATGGAGTGAGGTTTAGTATGGCTAAAAAACGCAATGGGCGCCAGGATGCCATCAGAGATATCGTGCGCAACAAGGATGTTCGCACGCAGCGCGTGCTGGTGGACGAGCTTCGTGCCATGGGGTTTGATTGCACGCAGGCGACCGTTTCGCGCGACATTGCCGATATGGGGCTGCGCAAGCTCCCCGAGGGTATCTATGTCCTGGCCGAGGACTTGCATCTGCAGCGTATGGTTTCCGAACTGGTAACGGGCGTTCTGCGCACCGACAACTTGGTTATGATCAAGGCTCAGCCCGGTACCGCTTCGGGCATTGCCGCTGCGGTCGATGCCGCTGAGCTGCCCGACGTGCTCGGTTCGCTCGCCGGTAACGACACCATCTTGGTTATCGCCCAGACCGCCGAGGACGGCGAGCGCCTGGAGGCCCTCATCAACAAGCTGAGCAACTCTCGTAAGTAGACGAGGCGGCGCGTGAGGACAGCGCCGTACGAGCGCATATAGCGACTTTGATGGGGCGTCGACGATGGTCGGCGCCCTTCTTTATTGTCGCATCGTGTTGAGGCGCATGCGAGGTTTCTCGTGACAAAAAGGCGCCCGAGCAGCATTTGATCTGCTCGGGCGCCTTTGATTGGCTATGGCTGGGTGCCTACTGACCTGTAGAGGGATCGGGCGTGGGCGTAGGCGTTGGAGTGGGGGAACCGCCCTCGCCGCCGCCTTCGCCACCGCTACCGTC
>NZ_QSTX01000002.1:0-186298 GCF_003438785.1 Collinsella sp. OM06-18AC | reverse complement strand
CGCCGGTCGAGCCGCCGGTCGAGCCGCCGGTCGAGCCGCCGGTCGAGCCGCCGGTCGAGCCGGTGCCACCCGTGGTGCTGCCGCCCGTGGTCTCGGTGGTCGTGGTGGTCGTCGTCGTGGTCGTGGTGGTCTCTTTCTCGTCCTCTTCGTTCTCGTCCTTGGACTCTTCCTTCTTGGCGTTGTTGGTGCCGTAGAACTTCCAGACGTTGTTGTTCTTATACGTGGGGGCAGTGCCCGTCGGGAACTCCTCGCGGTCGGTGCCGGCAAGGACGGTGTTCATGAACTTCTTAAAGACGGGCAGGTTGGTGCTGTCGCCCAGCAGATCCGTGCCGTACTTTTGGATGGGAATCTCACCTGCGGAGTAGCCGGTCCACAGGGCGCATGCCAGCTGCGGGGTATAGCCGCAGAACCACAGGTTGGTGGTGTTGTCGGTGGTACCCGTCTTGCCGGCATAGGGCTGGTTCACGCTCAGAGCGCCGGCGGCACCCGTGCCGCTGCCCTGCATGACTCCGGTCAGGACGTCGGTCACTGCCGCGGCCTCGCCGGTGGAGAGCACCTGCGAGGGGTTATCGGTGTGCTGGTACAGTACCGAGCCAGTGCGCGAATCAATCTCGGTGATGGCAATCGGCTGGCGATAGTAACCGCCGTTGGCAAACGTGGCATAGGCCGCGGCCATCTCGAGCGGCGAGATGGAGCCGGTACCGAGCGTCATGACGGGAACGTCCTCGATATTGTCCTTAGAAGGATCGATGCCGAGCTTTTTGACGAGCGACATGATCTTGTTATTGCCGATAGCCTCTGCAACCTGGATATAGCCGGTGTTGGAGGAGTATGCCGTCGCCTGCTTGAGCGTGATGGTGCCGTAGCTTTGATTGGCGTAGTTCTGCACCTCGGTCGTGGTGCCCTTGGCCTTGAGCGGCGAGTTGCAGTTGAGGGTGACGTTGGGGTTCATGCCGTTTTGGATGGCAGTGGCCAGCGTAAAGGCCTTAAAAGTGGAGCCCACGGGCCGCTTGGCCGTGGCGTGGTTCACGTGGTTCTCGTCGGCGTTATAGTCGTAGCCGCCCACCATGCACTTGATGTAGCCGGTCTTGGGGTCGACGACGACCATGCCCATGTCCAGGCCGTCGAGCGAAAGCGTGTCGAGCTGGGCACGCACGGCCTCCTCGGCAGTCTGCTGCATCGTGGGGTCGATGGTGGTCTTGACGGTTAGGCCGCCCTTAAACAGCACGTCGGTGGAGAACTCCTGCTCCAGCAGCTGCTTAACATAGGCGACAAAGTAGGGCTGCGAATACACGTCGACGCCGCTGCCCGAAATCTCGGTTACGTTGAGGGTGACGGGCTCTGCCTGCGCGGCATCGTGCTCCTCCTGGGTGATGTGGCCCAGGCGCAGCATGTTGTCGAGAACCTTGTTGCGGCGAGACAGTGCCAGATCGGGATTGACCGTGGGGTCGTACTGCGAAGGCGAGTTGGGAAGGCCGATGAGCAGCGCGGCCTCACTCAGGGTGAGGTCGGCGGCGCTCTTGGACAGGTAGGTCTCGGCTGCGGCCTCGATGCCGTAGGCGCCGTGGCCGTAATAGATGGTGTTGAGGTACATCATGAGGATCTCGTCCTTGGAGTACATCTCCTCCATCTTGATGGCGATATAGGCCTCGCGCACCTTACGCTCGATGGTCGAATCGAACTGCTCCTCCTGCAGGATGGTGTTGCGTACCAGCTGCTGGGTGATGGTCGATGCGCCCTCGTGGCCACCGGAGACGGTTGCCACGGCGGCACGTGCGATACCCCACAGGTCAATGCCGCCATGCTCGTAGAAGCGCTCGTCCTCGACGTCGACGGTGCCCTGCAACACGTACGGAGAGACCTGATCCTTGGTGACGGACTTGCGGTTTTGCGTGTAGAAGCTCGCGATCTTGTTGCCGTTGCAATCGACGATCTCGGTGGGTTCGCTCACCAGATAGGCGTTGGCGTCGGTATAGTCGGGCAGATCGGACAGCCAGCGATTGACGTTGCCGATCATGCCGATGCCAAACGCTACGCCCGCGATGAGCAAAAAGCCCAAGAACGAGAGCAGGATCATGGGCAGGACATGCGTCTTGGAACGACTGCGTCCCTGTCGTTGGCGAGGACCCATATATTGACCTCCAGGTATGTCGTGCCGGGCGGCGGGTGCGCCGCTGGGGCAGGATGGACATAAGTTATTACACGATAAACCAAACGAGGCGCGCGAGGCCTCGTGTATGCTGGATGACGGCATTTTTCAGAGTGAATGCATACCTTGTTGGTAAGGAGTTTGCCGATGGCGATTCGGACGATGGGGCCGAGTGGACAATGCGATAACGAGCCGGGGGCTGCCGAGGTGGCGCTGCCCGAGCTGCTGGCGCCTGCCGGCGGACTCGATCAGATGCTCGCGGCGATCGCAGCGGGCGCCGATGCCATCTATGCGGGCCTGGGTGGGTTTAACGCCCGCGTGAGCGCACACGGCTTTACCGACGACGAGTTTTTGCGCGGCTGCGCCGTGGCGCATGCGCACGGCGTGCGTGTATACGTGACGCTCAACGTGTTTGTGTTCGATGACGAGTTGGCCGACGCGGTGGCGCTGGGGGCGCACGCGCATGAGTTGGGTGCCGATGCCTTGATCGTGGCGGATGCCGGTCTGGCCTGCGCGTTGCGCGCGGCGATTCCCGCGGTCGAGATTCACCTGTCCACGCAGGCGGGCGTCCATAGCGAAGGCGCCGTGCGCCTGGCTGCCGACGAGCTCGGGGTCGAGCGCGTGACGACCGCCCGCGAGTTGGCGGTCGACGAGATTGCCGCCCTGTGTGCTACCGGCGTGCCTATCGAGGTGTTCTGCCACGGCGCGATTTGCATTGGATATTCGGGGGCCTGCGAGTTTTCGGCCCTGCGGCGTGGACGATCGGCGATGCGCGGCGACTGCACGCAGCCGTGTCGCTTGGCGTACGACCTGGTGGACGAGGCGGGGGAGAGCGTCGTTTCCGTGGAGGGCGATCGTCTGCTGTGCCCGCGCGACTATCTGGGCATTGCGCACCTGCCCGAGCTTGTTGGGGCCGGGGTGGCGTCGCTCAAGATCGAGGGACGCATGAAAAATCCCGACTACGTGTTCAACGTGGTGCGGGTGTGGCGTCGTGCACTCGATATGCTGCGCGATGGCGCGTGGGATGCCGCTGCCGTGTCGGCGCTCGAGCGCGAGCTGGGCAGGTCGTTCAACCGCGGGTTTACCGATGCGTATCTGCGGGGGCGATCGGGTGCTGAGCTCATGAGCTTTGAGCGTGCGATTAACCAGGGCGTACGCGTGGGCCACTTGGTGACGGTGGGTCACGAAGAGGTGACCGTCGAGCTCGATGCCGCCGTGGCCGCGGGTGACACACTCGAGATCCGGTTCTATCCGGGTGCCGATGCACGCCCCGATGTGCCCAAGCGCTGGCCCCAGGTGCCCTGCCCGGTGGATGCCGCAGCGGGGGAGCGCGTTGTCGTGCACTGCAAGCGCAAGGTCGATGCGGGCTGCGAGGTGTACCTGATTCGCAGCGCCGGCGTGTTGGAGCAGACGGCGACGGCGCTGGAGCACATGCGGGTCGAGGCGGACGCGGTCGTACCCGTTGCACGAGCCGTTGAGATACTGCCCTTTGAGGACGCCGTGGCTGTTGGCGACGTGCCCGAGGCGGTGTTGGCGGAGCCGACGGAAAAGGGGGCTTCCGCTCGCATGGTCTTTGCCTGGCAGCTGATGGATGCCGACCCGTGTGGCGAGCGCGATCTGTCCCATGCGACCGTGGTGCTCGACGAGGTCTGCCGCGCAGCCGATGCCTCGCGTACCCGCTCGCTTATGTGGCGTGCCGGGCGCGTCGTCTGCCGTAATCTGGGACAGGTGGCGATGGCGCGTGAGCTGGGCGTGGCGTTTGACGTTGCGGCACCGGTGTTTTGCGCGAACCGGGTTACGCTTGCCTGGCTACGCGGGCTCGGCGCGGGCCGTGTGTATTTGCCGGCCGAGCTTGTCGCCGACGACGCGGAGCGTGTTGCCGAGCTTGCCGCTTGCCCCGGTGTCTTGGGGCCTGTCGACGCCGACCGTCCCGAGCTCATGGTGTGCGAGCACTGCTTGCTGACTGTCGAGGGCGCCTGCGCCACGGATGCGACGGGGCAGGTCCGTTGCCGTGACTGCTCGCGCCGTCAGCAGACGCGCTTTTTGGTCGAACGTGACGGCACGCGTTTGCCGGTCGTTATCGACGCGTGCGGCAGGACGAGGATTTTCCTGTCGTAGGTGTTCGGCCGCGCCGTTTTGGTTATTATTAGTGGGTTTATGAACTTCGAGCACCGCCGTATCCGGTGAGGGTGCTATAGCAAAAGGAGGATACCCAATGCTGTCTGTTGACGAGCAAATGCGTATCATCACCTCGGGCGCAGCACAGATCGTCCCCGAGGCCGACCTTCGCAAGAAGCTTGAGAAGGGCGAGCCCCTCAACATCAAGCTCGGCGTCGATCCCACCAGCCCCGACCTGCACCTGGGTCATGCCGTGCCCCTGCGCAAGATGCGTCAGTTCCAGGACCTGGGCCACAAGGTCACCCTCATCATCGGTAACGGCACCGCACTGATTGGCGATCCTTCGGGCAAGAATTCCACCCGCCCGCAGCTTTCGCAGGAGCAGATCGAGGCCAACGCCGAGACCTATGTGAGCCAGGCCATGAAGATCCTGGATCCCGAGAAGACCACCATCGTGCACAACGGCGACTGGATCCTGTCGATGGATCTGGCCGGCCTGCTGCAGGTGTGCTCCAAGTTCACCGTCGCCCGCATCCTCGAGCGCGATGACTTTACCAAGCGCTACCAGTCCCAGACGCCGATCGCCCTGCACGAGTTCCTGTACCCCGTGATGCAGGCCTTCGACTCCGTTCAGATCAAGGCCGACGTGGAGATGGGCGGCACCGACCAGCTCTTCAACCTGCTCGCTGGTCGCGAGCTCATGGAGAAGATGGGCATGGAGCCGCAGATCGCGCTTACCATGCCGCTGCTCGAGGGCACCGATGGCGTACGCAAGATGTCCAAGTCATACGGCAACTACATCGGCCTGACCGATGTTCCCAAGGATATGTTCGGCAAGACCATGTCCATCCCCGACGAGATGATCGGCAAGTACTATCGTCTGGCCAGCTCGCTCACTCCGGCCGAGGTCGACAAGATTGACGCTGCCCTGGCCGACGGTTCCGCCGATCCCTATGAGCTCAAGCGCGCGCTGGGCCGCGACCTGTGCGACACCTATCACGGCGCCGGTGCCGGTGACGAGGCTCAGGCCGAGTTCGACCGCGTGTTCAAGGAGGGCCAGCTTGCCGACTTCCCCGAGAAGCATGTCGAGCTGACCGTCAACGACGAGGGCCAGATCTACCTCGCAGGCCTGCTTAAGGACCTGGGCCTTTCGGCGAGCGCCGGCCAGGCCCGTCGCGACATTGACGGCGGCGGCGTCAAGATCAACGGCGAGGCCGTGGCTCCCAAGAGCTACAACATCGACCCGAGCGCCCTCAAGCTGGGCGACACCCTCTCCGTAGGCAAGCGCAAGGGCTTCAAGTTGGTCTAACGAGCAAGTTGACCTCACAAGTGCAACAAGGCCGCAGCCGGAACGATTCCGACTGCGGCCTTTTTGGCACTTGGGGACGTTCCTTTTGTGCCGGCACTTTGGGACACTCCTTGTCATTGGTGCAAAGCAACCTGTCCCCATCGCGCCAAGCGGCGTGTGCCGTTAAGCGGAGGGGCGTATTGTTGGCCCATCGTTTGGGCATACAATTGCTATTGGCTTGCTGCGGTGAAGGTTTGTCCGCTCCGCAGCTGTTTTCTACGGTTAAAGGAGTATGTATGTCCGTTGAGGTCATGAGGTCTGTGATCGATGCTGCCGAGGGTCGCGTGCCCGTCGACACGCTGTTTACCAATGCGCAGATTGTCGACGTATATGGCCAGCGCGTGGCACCCGGTAGCGTTGCCGTCAAGGATGGCGTAATCGTCGGCGTGCTCTACGACGGTCGCGACGATGCCGCCGGCACCTACGAGGCGGCTGAGGTCATTGACTGCCAGGGTCGCTATATCGCCCCCGGCTTTATCGACGGACATCTGCACATTGAGTCCTCGAACATCCGCCCCGCCGAGTATGCGCGCATGGCGGCGACGCGCGGCACCACCACTGCCATCGCCGACAGCCACGAGATCGCCAACGTTTCCGGCCTGAACGGCCTGCGCTTTATGATCGAGGACGGCCGTCGCGCGCCCATTTCCATCAAATACATGATGCCCTCGTGCGTGCCCGCACTGCCCGATGAGCAGGCCGGTGCCGTTATCACCGCCGCCGATATGCAGGCGTTTTTTGCCGAGCATCCGGGCGATGTCTTTGGTCTGGGCGAGATGATGAACCTGCCGGGCGTCTTTATGGCCGATCCCGAGACCTGCGCTCGAATCGACGCTGCCAACCAGACGCCGTCCAAACAGGTCGACGGCCATGCGCCGCTCGTTGCCGGCAAGGATCTCAATGCCTATGCCGCGGCGGGCATTATCGCCGACCACGAGTCGACGATTCCCGAGGAGGCGCTCGACAAGCTATCTCGCGGCATGTATGTCATGCTGCGCGAAGGTACGTGCAGCCATGACTTGGCTAACCTGTCTCCGATGTTGCTGGAAAACCCCGCCCGTGCCCGCCGCTGCTGTTTTGCGACCGATGACCGCGCTCCCTCCGACGCGCTTTCGACCGGTATGATCGACAATGCCTGCCGCGTGGCCATCGAGGCCGGTATTGACCCCGTGGTCGCCATCTCTATGGCGTCCCTGTCCACGGCCGAAGCGTTTGGCCTGGACCACGGTTGCCGCGACCCGCACGAGCTGCGTGGCGCCATCGCCCCGGGCAAGCGTGCCGACCTGCTGGTACTCAACGACCTGACGTTTGCTACAGCTCCGCATCGCGTGTATGCCGCCGGCGCGCTCGTGGCACAGGACGGCACTTTTGTGGGCGAGGTTGCGCCCGAGATGGCCGAGGTTGCGGCCCTTGCCGATGAGCTGCGTGCTTCCGTTAAGCTGCCGAAGCTTTCGCTCGACGTATTCGACTATGCCTTTAAGCCGGGCGAGGCCGTGATTGACGTGGTGCCGGGCAAGGCCATCACGGGCATGGCTCGTCCCGAGAATGCCGAGGGCCTGCGCCGCATTATGCTGATCGAGCGTCACGGCCGCGGCGTATCGCTGCAGGCAGAGGGTGCCGACGGTGATGGTCCTGCGGGCCTGGGTCTTGTTGGCAAGCACATCGGTCGCGGCTGGGTGCGCGGTTTCACCATCACCGGTGGTGCCATCGCCTCCACGATCGGTCACGACTCGCACAACGTGTGCGTGGTGGGCGACAACGCAGCCGATATGATGGCTGCCGTCGAGGCTGTTGGCCAGGGCGGTCACGTGCTGGTACGCGATGGTGAGGTCGTAGCGCGCATTCCGCTGGCGCTCGGTGGCCTGATGAGCGAGGGCACGGCCGAGGATGTCGCCGCGCAACACGACGACTTTATGGTCAAGGCGCGCGCGATGGGTATTGAGCCGCCACTCGACCCCATTATGGGCATCATCTTCCTGCCCCTGCCGGTGATCCCGACGCTCCGCATTCGCCCCGAGGGCATGTTCGACGTCACTACCTTCACCTACGCCGACTAGTCATTGGGGACGTTCTTAAACGACTGGCCGTCGGGGACACTCTTTGGCGTGTCGCCTGACGCCACGACCGTGGGACCTCTGGCGCGCGTGAGCTATTTGCTAGGTCCTTGTAACGTTTATGACTGCGGGGTCTTATTTGGGCTCCCTTTGGGTACGTTGGAATCGGATACACGTCCGATTCCATCAAGCCCGAAGGGAGCTTTTCTATGTTTAAACTGATTGCATCCGATATGGACGGCACACTGCTTGACGAAAATGGCCAGGTGCCGCCTGAGACCTACGAATTGATCCTGGCGCTACGCGAGCATGGTGTACATTTTGCTGCATCGTCAGGCCGCCGCTACGATCGCCTGTGCGAGTTCTTTGCGCCCGTTCGCGACAAGATGGACTTTGTCGCAGCTAACGGTGCCCAGGTCTACGCCGACGGCAAATTGGTAGACCGCGAGGTGTATTCGCACCTGGCGATTCGAAAGCTCGCCCAGGCCGTCGCGACGTTTCCCAATCTGCATCTTGCACTCTTTGACCGAACCAAGTCCTTTTTACTCGATGACGAGTGCAAGTTCGTGCGCGAGGTCGATAAGGACCTCCCCAATGCCGAGCGCATTTGGGAGCTGCCCGATCCCAGCGTAAATATCATCAAAGCGAGTATCTTTTGCGACGACGGTGCCGTTATGGACAGTGCGTACGTGCTACAGCGCGAACTCGGTCAGCTCTTTACCTTTGCGCCTTCAGGCAACGCGTGGATCGATGCCATGCAGCCCGGTGTGTCGAAGGCTTCGGGCATCGCACAGCTCGCGGAGCATTACGGCATTGGGCGCGATGAGGTTATGGCGTTTGGCGACTCTATGAACGACTACGAGATCATTCGCTTTGTCGGCACGGGTTGCGCGATGGAAAACGCGCGCCCCGCGCTCAAGGCGGTGGCCGATTGCGTGGTGGGTCGTAACCGCGACCACGCCGTTCAGCAGGAGCTCCGTCGCGTGCTGGAGAGTCTCGCTTAATCCGGCAGATGGGGACGTTCCTTTTCTGCCGGGTTGCTGCTGCTAGGCGAGGGCGGCCATGATGGTGCGGGCGACGCCGTCGTGGTCGTTGTCGTATTCGGTGATGGCGTCGGCGGCCTCGCGGTCCTCGGGCTCGGCGTTGATCATGGCCATGCCGTGGCCCGCTGCCTGCAGCATGGGGATGTCGTTGATGTTGTCGCCGAACGACCAGGCGTCGGCGAGACGCTCGCCCAGGTGCTCACATAGCCACGTGAGGGCCGTTCCCTTGGTGGCTCCCTCGCCCATGACCTCGATATTCATGGCGTACGAACGCGTGACCTCGATGCCTTCGAGCGTGTCGAGCGCTGCCGCGATGGCGTCGCGATCGGCTGGGTCGTGCCAGTACATGGCGATGCGTTCGAGTGTCTCGACTCCGTCGATCTTGCTGTCGATATCCATGTCGATCGGCGTTCGCGTGCGCTTGAGCGAAGCTGCGATGTGGGGGTCGCCGCCGCAGAATTCGTCCAGGCGCTCGTAGAGCGAGCGGGGGAGGAAGCACTGCCCGTCCGCGAAGATATCGAAGGTCACATCGTGGCCGGCGGCAATGCTATGGACGCGGTGGGCGATGGCGCGGTCGAGCGGTCGGCTCAAAATGCGCGTAGCACGTGAGGCATCGGTGGGCGTACCGTCGTCGAGCTGCCAGACGCTGGCACCGTTGGCGCAGACCGCGTAGTGTACGGCGGGGTGGGCGAGGATGGGCTCAAAGATGCCCGACAGCGGGCGCCCCGTGCAGGGCACAAACTCAACACCGCGGCGCGCAAGCTCGTCGAGCATCGTCCAGGTGGCGTCGCTCATCTGCTTATCGCTCGTCAGCAGCGTTCCATCCATATCGGAAAACACAATCATTCGATGCAGCCCTTTCTACTGGCATAAAAAGCGTGGCCGAGGGCGGTGATGCCCTGGCCACGCTCGGGTTCTATAACGGTCCGCGTCCTAGCGGTCGGCGAGCGGCTTGTACTCCAGCGGCTCGATAACCGGGCGATACGCGGGACGGATGATGCGGTGCGCGCAGAAGAGCTCTTCCATGCGGTGCGCCGACCAACCGGCCATGCGGGCGACGGCGAACAGCGGTGTAAAGAGCGTCTCGGGCACGCCGAGCATCTTGTAGATAAAGCCCGTGTACAGGTCGATGTTGGCGCAGATGGGCTTGGTCATGCCGTGCTCGCGCATCACCTGCGGTGCCAGGCGCTCGATGCGCTCGATGAGCGCGAACTCATCGCCCAGGTCCTTCTTGGCGGCAAGCGTGCGTGCGTAACGGCGGCACACCTCGGCACGCGGGTCGCTCAGCGTGTAGACGGCGTGGCCCATACCGTAGATGAGACCCGTGCCGTCGAAGGCCTGCTTGTCGAGGATCTTGCCCAGGTAGGCTGCGACCTCGTCCTCGTTCTCCCAATTGGAGACGTGCGCACGGATGTCCTCGTGCATGGACACGACCTTGGCGTTGGCGCCGCCGTGGCGCGGACCCTTGAGCGAGCCGATGGCCGCGGCATAGGCGGAATACGGGTCGGTGGCCGAGGAGGACAGCACGCGGCAGGCAAACGTGGAGTTGTTGCCGCCGCCGTGTTCGGCATGCAGCATGAGCATCACGTCGAGCAGCATGGCTTCGTCGCGGGTGAATTCCATGCCGCCGCGCAACACCTGCAGGATGGTCTCGGCGGTGGAGAGGCCGGGTGTGGGGTGCGGTACATGAACCTCGGAGCCGCGGCGCTTGGCGACCGAGGCCATATGCGCGAAGGCGGCGATGCGGGGGAGACGGGCGAGCATGGAGATGGCCACGTCGATTTCGTGCTCGGGTGTAATGGCGTCGGGCTCGGCGTCGAAGGCGTAGAGCAGCAGTACGGCGCGCTGAAGCACATTCATGATGCTCGACGACACCGTGGTCATGGGGAACTCTTTGACGTACTCGTCGCTCAGGTGCCTAAAAGCGCCCAGACGTCCGCAAAAACCGTCGAGCTCCTCTTTGGTGGGCAGCGAGCCCGTGATGAGCAGGTAGGCGACCTCTTCGTAGCCATAGCGATCCTCGGCCTGGGCGTTGTTGACCAGGTCCTCGATGCTGTAGCCACGAAGCGTGAGTTTGCCCTGATCGGGCACGACCTTTCCGTCGACCTTGTTGTAGCCATGCACATCCGAGATGCGGGTAAGGCCCGCGACCACGCCCGAGCCATCGGCATTGCGCAGGCCGCGCTTGACGTTGTGCTCTACGAACAAGCCCTCGTCGTACGGGGCGGTCGGCAGGCCGTGGTAGAGGTTTTCGCTTTCAGGCGAAATCTGACGGCTCGCCTCGTAATCCAGAACCAGGCGGCTCAGGTGATCGTCGAAGCGGTAGTAGATTTTCTTGGCGTCGTAGGCCATGCGCGCTCCTCTCCGGTCCGCTTTGGGGCCGCGCGCTTGGACGATATGACGTCAAGCTGCCCCGAGCGGCTTGTTCGCTACAGGCGGTACATAAAGTTAAAGACGTCCTCGCGCTGGATGGACACGTTGACGCCCGAAAGCTCGCCGGCCTCGGCCAGCGCCTTCTGCAGCTCGGCGAAGTCGAGCTTGGACTCGGCGGTGTCGGCCAGCATGGTCATGGTGAAGATGTCCTCGATAATGGACTGCGTGATGTCGCGGATGTCGACGTTGGCCTCGCCCAGAACACGGGTGACGCCGGCGACGATGCCGGGGCGGTTCTTGCCAAGGACGGTGATGACGATGCGGGAGGACGAGATCTCGGCCATGGGAAACCCTTTCGCGTGGTTGCGGCGCGCGGGGGCGCTCCGCTACGGTACAGTGTTCATCATTGTACCTGTCTGGCGCCAAAAGGGGTGTGCTTACTGCGGCGTTACACGTCTGCAACATGAGCGTAAGGGGGAAGGCCGTACGGGGAAGAGCCGTCTGGCGCGTGTCCGGCTCGTGTTGGGTTGATTTCCGATCTCAGCCGAACACATTGAGCGGACAGGCCGTTCCCGCAGTCAGCCGAACGCCTCCGACGGCTGATTCCGAACTGGAAGCGGAGGGCATCCCCGCCCTTCGGTAGGGGATACCGCTCCGCGGCGCATGCCGCGGGCGGCGCCCCTATCGGACCACCGTGACCTCAGTTGGGATGGGCCCAGCACTGCCGCGTACTCGGTGAGCTAGAGCCAACTGTTCGTCTTCACGTCGCGTATGGCGATATTTCGGTCGTCCGGCTCGGTGATGCCGTAGCCGAACGCCTGGAGCGTCTCGATGGACTCCTTGATCCTCTGTTGGAACATGGGACCCGGATCGACCCTCGGCCCGAGGTGCCCGCGCCAAAGGCACGGCGTGGCGCGCAGCATGTTATGGATTTTGGAGATGGGCTCGATGTCGGCGTAGACGTTGAGCGTCGCCATGGCGTCCTTGTGGCCGAGGATCGATTGGAGCGCCTTGATATCGCCGCCTTGGCGGATCCACTGCGTTGCGAACGTGTGGCGAAGGCCGTGGAACGTGATCAGCTCGTCGTTGGTGCCCATGAGGCCGTTGGTCTCCGAGAACGTCTTGAACGCCCTGCGGATATAGCTTGTCGTCGCGAAGGTCGCGCCCGGCTCCGACAGGATGTAGCAGTCCCCGATCTCGACCGCCCCGGTAAGGCCGCGCAAGCGCAGCTTTCCGCAGTCGATCTCGTGGGTCTCCTTCAGGAAGGGGAGTAGGCCGACCGGGTCGATGGGGATACCCCTGGCGTCATGGGTCTTGGTGTCCTTGATGAACGAACCCATTCCCTTCGCGTACGCCACCGAGTGTCTGATCGAGATCAGGCCCGTCTCGAAATCCACATCGCACCACCGAAGGCCGCAGACCTCGCCGATTCGCATCCCCGTGTGCAGGGCGAGTACGACTGCCCTCTAATCCTCGGCGGACCAATCGAGTCCGAACTCCTTTCGGGCATCCTCTTCGCTCATGACTTCGAGAAGGTCTCCGGGTTGGCAACGAAGGGCGAGGCATAGCTGCTCGAGTGTGTTGAAGCGAATGCCGCGAATATGCCCTTTTTTAATACGGGACAGGTTCACGGGCGTGGTTCCAATCCTTTCGGCAAGTTCGTTCGAGGAAATCTTTCGCTCGGCCATGATCTTGTCGAGGCGAACAATTACGGGCATGGCGTTTCCTTACGCAATCTCGTCGGAGTCGAGGTACAGCTCTCGGGCGTACAAGAAGAGCTGGGAAAGCATGAACAGGACGATGCCGAGAATCAGAGAGGTCCAATCGAATGATGAAGCGATCTCTTGGGCGCCGACGGCCCCCTCGCCGCCAAACATCGAAACGGAGGTTTTGAGTGAGCCGGCGTAGAGGCTGGTGGCAGCTTGAACAACGAAGAGAATGCCGAGCACCTTCAAGCATGTCGCAGACCCTTTCTTGAAGGGGTCTCCGCTCTTGATCGTCCACACGAGAACGGCGCTGAGGATGGTCGTAGCGATACCGATGACGGCAGGGATCAATGTCGAGATCGCAAGGGCTGGATACGCGGGGGAGTCTGCAATTACAGGGTTGTCGAGCACTTCGATTGCTGGCTTTAAGGAGAACGCCACTTGTGCGATGGCGGTGGCGCAAAGGGTCGCAGAGGCTATCGCACATGCGATGCGGAAGGAATGAAGCCGGGGAGTGCGATTGTCGGAACTCATAATAACCTCCGAAGAATTTAAAAAACTCAGGTTACTTTTTAACAGTTTATGTTAAATTGACTTTGCCGGCAAGTAATAAGGGCCGAGCATTTTGTTCGGCCCCTCTGTTCCGACTGGATGAGGTTAAGGTTGGCGATGAATATGCTCAAAATCTCGAAGGCAATCTTTAGGTCGCTCCTCTCCTCCAGGTCACTCTGTGTTGCCGTTGTTGCGTTGATGGTTCTTTGTGCTCTGCCCGTCTTCAGGAGCGCGGCTGGCATCGACGGACGGGTTGAATACCTCGAGTCGGGAATAACCCGTGTTGAGCAGGAATTGTCAGCATCCTATGCGGATGCGCTTGTGAATGCGGGGGAGGAGGGCGTCTATACCTCTTCATCAAGCATGCCCGCGCTTCTGTACCCTCTTGCCGCGGGGCGTCTTGTCTTGGCGCCGCTCTCTCCTCTGCTTCCGTTTCTGCAGGTATCGGATGGAGCGTACTCCTTTTATGACGGATCGAAGGAGTACTTGCTATGGGCCGCAACGGCCGTTGCCGTCTCGTTCCTTGCCGCGCGTCTTAACAAACGTGAAAAACTCATCATCCAGGCACCGATGGGTGAGCTGGGCAGGCTTGTTGCATCGAGCGTATGGGCGAGTGTTTTTGCGATGCTTGCCGTCTTCGCCGTCAATCTTCCAGGGATAATCGCCGCACTTGTGAAGAATGGCCCGGGCTCGCCGTTCTATCCGATAGGCTACGTTCAATATGCGACTCCGGTTATCAAACCGGCTTGGCTGGTGTTCGCGCAGACGGCCATCTTGCAATTCTTGGTGGCAGCGTTCATCTCGCTTGTCGTTCACCTTGCCGTGAAGATTGCCAATAACCCTACGCTTGGAATCGTGTTCGTATGTGCCCTGATGGGGGCGACGATGGTTCCCGGGTATTACGGAAGATCCATCGCTTTACGTGAGTTCGCCCTGTTGAATCCCCTTACGTATGCGAACACTGAGTTGACCGTCGGCGCCTATAGCCCGTACCCGACAACGCAGATAGTGAATCTGCCTGGACTTTGCTTCGAGCGTGGCGCGATTACCCTCGTATGCGCAATCGGGATCGAGGTGCTGGCAATTAGCCTGCTTTGCGTTGCTGGAAAGAGCGGCTGCGCGCGCCCGATGTCCCCGATTTGTCTTGAGAGAGGTTCCTTCGCTGCATCGAGAACGGCAACTCGTTCGAGCGCTTGTGCCTCCGCCGTTGCATACGTAAGAACGATGGGGAAACTGCTCCTGCGTTCTCCTACCCTCGCCGTATGCGCGATTGCAATGTCGGCGACGATGCTGGCCCCGGCTCTGGTCGAGATGTTTCCTGACGCTGATAACGTTTCCGCTGTTCGGTATAGGGATGGGGAGCTCCGTTCAATAGATCGGTATCTAGAGCAGAACGCTGCGAATATGGACGTCGAGGGCAAAGCGGCCCTGGAAGACATGCGGGATGCTCTTTCGGGTTTCGTGTACGCGCCTATGCCTGCGGAGGGGTTTCGAAGCCTTGCGACGTACGAGCGCGCTCGAGGTGAGCTGGGCGCGGCAGATGCGACTCTCCTGCAATCGATCGGAATCGAGCCGGAGACTCCTTCTCGTGCGGAGGCGCGCGCCCTTCTGCTTGAGTCGATCGCGAGCTTGCCGGACCCCAAGGTTTACGAGTTAAGTACGAAGATGCCCCCATTAATCCTCCTTTCGTATCTCCAGGCAGCGCTTCCCTCCTTATTTTTGCTGTTGCCCGTGGTTGTCACATCGCTCGCGTGCACCCACCTGCAGTGTCGTTCCCTTCTGGTTCTCCAGATCCCCGCAACAGCGCATGTGCGTTTTCTGACGGCTGTTGCGCTGGCTCTCCTGCTTGGCTTGGTGCTGCTTTTGGTGTCGATGGTTCCCGCTGTCGTTGTGTCCGTGATTAAGAACGGTGCGGGTGGATCGGAGTATCCCGTCGCTCTCATTCGGGCGGGAGCTTCGACAACGTCCATGGTGGGGGAGGCGGTGTTGTGCAGTATTCCGTTGCTGGTCATGGCATACGGCGTGATTTCCGTCGTCGCTGCGTTGACAGCAGCGATTAGCCGCAACCCCGTTGTCACCGGAATGGTTTGCGCGGTTCTCTTGGTGTTGGGTTCGTTGAGCGCTCATGTTGAAAGCGTGGGCATGGGCGTCGCGCTGCTGGCTCCATTCGCCTCGTTTGATCCCGCTTCCCAGGTGGGGACGATTGGGTTCCTTGGGCGAGGGACGAACGCGATGCCTTTTGGAGAGGTCGTCGGCGCATCGGGCGCTCTGCTGGTGGTCTTGGGCGCCGTATCTCCGTTGATGGTGCGCCTGAGTGTTCCAAAGATCGAAAGGGGATGATCTCGATGATTGACCTTCAAACGCTGACGATCTCTTATGGAAAGAAGGTGCTCGTAGATTCGGTGAACGCTGAGTTTGCCCCGGGTACGGTCTACGGTCTCGTCGCTCCGAACGGGCATGGAAAGACGACGTTGCTGCGTGCGATGGCAGGTTTGCCGGGTCCTCGCGTGGACGGGAGCATCGTTCTGGATGAGGTGCAGGGTACGGGTGCGAGAGAGGTCCGTTCTATGATCTTCTATGCACCTGGTGAGGGGACGCTGCTGTATCCCGGATTGCGTGCGGAAGATCACCTCAAGATGGTTTGCGATATGTGGCCGCATGCTCGCGATATCGAAGAGATAGTGGAACAAACGCAGATAGGCGAGTTCGCGAAGATGAGGATCCGCACTCTGAGCCAGGGCATGAAGCAGCAGCTTACCCTGGCGATTGCGTATGCGACGGGCGCGCGGTACCTTCTATTAGATGAGCCCATGAACGCGCTCGACCCCAGCAGGGTGGACTTGCATTCCGAGATTCTCAGGAAGCTGGCTGATTCTGGTACGTGCATCATCATGTCATCCCACATCTTGGATTCGGTCGATAGGCTGTGCGATGAGATTCTGTTTTTGAAGGATGGGAGGCTCATTAGAAGCATTCCGCAAGATGATGCTGCGCCGAAGTCTCCTGGATCCCATTTCGCAAAGCCTGCCGGACGCGCCGAGGGTGCGCTAAGCACGTATCGGCGACTCTACGAAAAGGGCGGGTAGAAATGCAAGTTAAAAATCTATGTGGTCAATATAATACCGTTAAACCCGCATATCGATACCGCTCAGCCATTCGCCTCGCCCCCGTCGCACGTATCTTCATCCGGTCTGTTACTTTTAATCTAACGATTCTTTGAGGAACGTAGGTGCTTCTGAATGTACTGTCGACTTCTTCTCAAACTGATCCTAAGAGACAAGGCCGCATGGATTTGTACGCTCGTTCTCGCTGCAGCCTTTTCCGTCCCCATTGCGTTCAATTCACCCATCTACGGGCCCTTCTTTATGAAGCAGGGCATGCAGGGCTTTGTCGACGCATTCAATATGCGCGCACCCCAGGCCAGCGGCACAGACCTATCGCCAGAGCAGCAAGTCGACGCGGAGCTTGCAAGATACGCGAACGCCGCCCTTGCCGCTCAAACCGACGCCGCCTTTCTCGATTCTGCCGAGAGCTACTACGCGCTCATGGACGAAGGCTTCCAATCCGGATCCATCGTGGGAGACCGAGAGACCAATGACGCGGAGCTCGCATATTGCCGTGCCCTGAGCAGCTCCGGCATCACGGATATCCCGGCCTCCGCAAGCGATCTGCCATTCCTTTCCTTCCTGCCTTACGCCGTTGCCACGGTGCCGTCTTTCCTTCCCTTCATCCCCTTCCTTCTCTCGTCGATACTCCTGCTCGGGGCCACAAGGCCCGGGACCCTGGCGGCGAAGGCGCCCGTGCCCAAATTCCGGCGCCTTATCCAGATCGTGTTTTCGATAATCGCCGCGGGGACCGCGATGCTCCTCGCCGGCCTCGCACCCGGGGGCATTTACGCCTTGGCCCTAAACGGCTTCGGGCAAATTGGGTACCCGATCGCCTTCTTCCATGACGGCGCGCTTACCACCACGACCGCGGGAAACGTCTTCACAGCCCTGCTTCTCGCGCTGCTTGCGGGCGGAACCTTGATATCCGTTTGCTCCGCCGTCCTATCGACCGCAACGAAGCGCGTCCTCGCAGGCCCCCTTACCTCCGCGCTGCTTGTCGCGGCCCCGGCATTCCCGTTACTGTCCGATTCGGCACTGGAGCATAACGCCGCGCTCAATCTCCTGCCGCTGGCCGTATTCTCGCCTATCGAGGCAACGGGTTACGTAGGATGCTTCCCGACAGAATTCATTGGCTCCGGTTCAGGCAGCGCATCGATGCTTGCCGTGGCCCTGGCATACGTCGCGGTCTTTTTTGCGGTCGGCGCCGTTGCGACACGTTCGCCCAAACAGCCTGGACCCGCGAAAAAGCACCATGGGCTCGAGCTTCTGGACGCGAGCGTGGGATACGGAAGCACGACGATACTTTCAATCGGATCGCTTTTCCTGAGCCCGGGAACGGCGGCGGGCCTCGTTGCTCCCAACGGCTCGGGGAAAACCACCCTTCTTGAAGCGCTGTCGGGCCAATTTCCCACCCGCATCCGCTCGGGAAGCCTGGCGGCAGACGGAATCTGCCAACGTCGATCAGCCGAATTTGCAGAACTCGTCTACCTGAGCTCTTCAGGCGGCGCGGATCTCTATCCCACGCTATCGGCCCTCGAGCACCTTGCTTTCGTTAGGGAGGCGTGGAAATCGGCCGCCGACATCGACTCGCTCTGCGACTCCCTCGGAATCTCCCCATATCTCGACAAGCCGACCCGTAAACTCTCGACAGGAATGAAGCAGCAGGTAAAGCTTGCCATGGCGATAGCGACCGATTGCCCGTACCTCATCCTCGATGAACCGCTGAACGGCCTCGATCCGGGAAAACGGAAAACCTCCTGCGACGCGATGCGCAGCGAGGTGGCGCGGGGACGAAGCGTGCTCATTTCAAGCCATCTGCTCGACGACCTGGCAGACCTTACCAACTCGTTCTACTTCATCGAGGCCGGCACGCTCGTGGAAAAGATCAAGTCGTCCTCGCAGACGCTCAAGCAGGAATACCTCGATACATACGAGAGATGAATGTGGGGGAGTGTTCGGATGAAGTTGATATTTAAGGTCCAGCTCGTGTTGTGCCGAAAAGACCGTGAACCTTTTGTGGGACACGCGGCGCCGTGGTACCATAGCCGAGTTTGTTGTCTTGGTCGGAAACCAAGACGCCTTATGCGCTGATCGGTAACCAGCGCCTGACTAATAAGGAGTCCTACCATGAAGCAGGGTATCCATCCCCAGTATGTCGAGTGCACGGTGACGTGCTCCTGCGGCAACACCTTCAAGACGCACGCTACCGTGTCCGAGATGAAGGTCGAGCTTTGCAACGAGTGCCACCCGTTCTACACCGGCCAGCAGAAGTTCGTCGACACCGGTGGACGCGTCCAGCGCTTCGCCGACAAGTTCGGTGGCGCCGCTGCCGCCCAGCTCAAGAAGGCCGAGGAGGCCAAGGCTGCCAAGGCCGCCAAGGCTGCTGAGGCCGAGGCCGCTCGCAAGGCCGCCGCTGAGGCTAAGGCTGCCGAGAAGGCTAAGCGTGCCGCTAAGTTCGCCGAGGAGGCTGCCAAGCAGGCCGCCGAGGCTCCTGCAGAGGCTCCCGTCGAGGAGGCCGCTGCCGAGGCCGAGACCACCGAGGCTGCTGAGTAAATAGCTCGCCGCGGAATCGCTCGCATTCATGGCATAAGGGCCGCGCATCCGTTTGGGTGCGCGGCCCTTTTCTTTTTATTGGTGCAGGCTAACCCGTTCCCATTGCACCAGATTGGTGCGAAGGGGACGGGTTGGTTTGCACCAAATGGCAGAGTGACGGCGTTTTCCCAGATAAAACCTGCCAAAATAAACCAGTCCCTTTTTGGCAGGTCGGTCGGGTCGTAGTTATTACGTGGCGGTCGAGGTCGACCGTATAGGCCGCGCCTTGTTTGGCTAAAGTACATTTATCTGTGTTTAACTCGCCCAAGGCTGCATGGCGTGGGCGATGGCCAAAAAAGGAAAACCACATGGGATTCATGTCAAAGCTGCTGTCCTTTGGATCCGATAAGGACCTCAAGCGCTACTACAAGATCGTTGACCAGATCAACGGTCTTGAGCCCCAGTTTGAGAAGATGACCGAGGAGGAACTCCGCGCCCAGACCGATAAGTTCCGTGAGCGTTACGCCAACGGCGAGTCGCTCGACGACATGCTCCCCGAGGCTTTTGCCACCGTGCGCGAGGCTTCCAAGCGCATCACGGGCATGCGTCACTTTGACGTACAGCTCATCGGTGCCATGGCGCTGCACGAGGGGCATATCGCCGAGATGAAGACCGGCGAAGGCAAGACCCTGGTCTCCACGCTGGCCGGCTACCTCAACGCTATTGCCGGCAAGGGCGTGCACGTCGTTACCGTCAACGACTATCTGGCCAAGCGCGACTCCGAGTGGATGGGTCGCATCTACAAGTACCTGGGCATGACTGTCGGTCTGCTGCAGAACAACATGCCGCTCGAGCTTAAGCGTCCGGCCTACCAGGCCGACGTCACCTACGGCACCAACTCCGAGTTCGGCTTCGATTACCTGCGCGACAACATGGTCACCCGCCCCGAGCAGCGCGTACAGCGCGGCCACAACTACGCCATCGTCGACGAGGTCGACTCCATCCTGATCGATGAGGCCAGGACGCCGCTCATCATCTCGGGCGCCGGCACCAAGTCGGCCAGCACCTACAAGGACTTTGCGCGCGCCGTGCGCGGCCTGGAGCGCGGCGAGGACGTGTCGCATGACATGCTCACCGCCACCGAGGATGTGGAGCCCACGGGCGACTACGTCATGGACGAGGCCAAGCACACCATTGCCGCCACCGAGCGCGGCCTTAAGAAGATCGAGCGCCGTCTGGGTATCGAGGATATCTACGCCGACCTTTCGGGCCAGCTGGTCAACCACCTGCAGCAGGCGCTGAAGGCCCAGTACATGTTCCATCGCGACAAGCAGTACGTGGTCACCAACGGCGAGGTTAAGATCGTCGACGAGTTTACCGGCCGCATCATGGAAGGCCGCCGCTATTCCGAGGGCCTGCACCAGGCCATCGAGGCCAAAGAGGGCGTGCTCGTGCGCGAGGAGAACCAGACGCTGGCAACCATCACCCTGCAGAACTATTTCCGTCTGTATGACAAGCTCTCCGGTATGACCGGTACGGCACTCACCGAGGATGCCGAGTTCCGCGAGATCTACAAGCTACCCGTCGAGGTCATCCCCTCCAACAAGCCCGTGCAGCGTGTTGACCACGAGGACCTGGTGTACCGCACCATCCAGGCCAAATACAACGCCGTTGCCGACGACGTCGAGCGACGTCACGCCAAGGGCCAGCCGGTCCTGGTGGGCACCGTCTCCATCGAAAGCTCCGAGAAACTGTCGGCCGCCCTTACCAAGCGCGGCATCGCGCACGAGGTCCTCAACGCTAAGCATCACGAGCGCGAGGCTCATATCGTTGCCCAGGCCGGACGCTATGGCGCCGTGACCATCGCTACTAACATGGCCGGTCGTGGTACCGACATCCTGCTGGGCGGCAACCCCGACGAGCTGGTGCGCGAGCGCCTTGAGTACGAGGGCCTGACCATGGAGGACGTGACGCCCGAGCAGCTCGAGCAGTTTAACGCCGAGGCCAAGGAGACCTGCAAGGCCGAGCGCGAGCGCGTGCTTGCCGCCGGCGGCCTGACCGTCATCGGCACCGAGCGCCATGAGTCCCGTCGTATCGACAACCAGCTGCGCGGCCGCTCCGGTCGTCAGGGCGATCCGGGCGAGACTCAGTTCTACCTGTCGCTCGAGGACGACCTCATGCGCCTGTTCGGCGGCGACAAGATGGACCGTGTCTCCAAGATGATGGTCACCGCCGACATGGGCGACGACATGCCCATCCAGCACAAGATCATCTCCAAGGCCGTTGAGAGCGCCCAGCACAAGGTCGAGAGCATCAACTTCTCCATGCGCAAGAGCGTTCTTGAGTACGACGACGTCATGAACAAGCAGCGCCAGGTCATCTACGCCGAGCGCAACAAGATTCTGGACGGCAAGGACCTGACCGACCACATCACCGAGGTCATGCACGACACCGTGTACCGCTGCGTGCAGGAGTTCTGCACCAAGGACAGCCACGATGGCGAGCGCGATCTCGAGGGCCTGCGCAAGTGGGTCGTGGAGCTGACCGGGCATATCGATACGCCCAAGTTCCCCGACGAGGACTTTGAGGCCCTGGCTGCCGATGTCCTGGCCTACGTTGAGAAGTGCTACAACATGAAGGCCGAGCGCCTGGGTGAGGACCTCATGCGCGAGCTCAACACTCAGGTCATGCTGCGCGTCATCGATACCCGCTGGATGAACTACCTGCAGGAGATGGACTACCTCAAGACCGGTATCGGACTGCGCGGCTTTGGCCAGCGCGACCCGCTGGTCGAGTACAAGACTGAGGCTTATGGTGCCTTCCAGATGCTCGTTGACACCATGTACGAGGATTACCTGCGCACCGTTCTGCGCATCGAGATCAAGGCCGCCCCGCAGGCCGTGGAGCACAAGGAGGACCCCGCGCTCGAGGGTGCGCGCTTCTCCGGCCCCGCCGACGTCGATGGCGACAACGGCAGCTCGGTGCTGCGCAAGCAGGCACAGGTTCAGGCTCGTACGGCCGTCCAGGGAGGCCCGGCTGCTGTCAACAACGGCGGCAAGGTGACCACCTACCGCAAGTCCGAGAGCGATGACCCTTATGTCAACGTGGGCCGCAACGACCTTTGCCCCTGCGGCAGCGGCAAGAAGTTCAAGTACTGCCACGGCAGGAATCGTTAATGGCCGAGGCTTTAGAGGTAACGCCCGCCGAGCTGGACGCGTTTGCGGACCGGCTCGGCGAGGTCGAGTCGTATCTTCATTTGGACGAGAAGCGCACGCGCGTGACCGAGCTCGAGGCAAAAAGCGTGGCCCCCGGCTTTTGGGATGACGCCGACGCCGCTCGCGCCACCATGGAGGAGATCGCTCGCGCCAAGGAAGATATCGCTGCCGTGGATACCGCGCGCGGCGAGCTATCTGACGCCCGCGCGGCGCTGGAGCTTGCCGAGGAGATGGGCGACGACCCCGATGCCGCCGCATTGCGCGAGGAGGCTGCCGCTACGGCAGAACGCCTGGCCCGCGCTATCGACGAGCTCGAGCTTTCGAGCTGGTTTACCGGTGAGTTCGATCACGGCGACGCGATTGTGACCATCAAGCCCGGACAGGGTGGCCTGGAGGCACAGGACTGGACCTTCATGCTCTTTAAGATGTACATGAAGTACTGCCAGCGTCGCGGCTGGAAGGTCACCATTAACGACTGCCCCGCGGCTGAGGTCATCGGCATCGACCGTGCGACCTTTACCGTCGAGGGCAAGGACGCGTTTGGCATGCTGCGCGCCGAGGCCGGCGTTCACCGCCTGGTACGCATCAGCCCCACCGATGATAAGAAGCGCCGCCAGACCACGTTTGCCGGCGTCGAGGTCATTCCCGTGTTGCCTGACGATATCGACATCGAGATCAGTCCCGACGATATCCGCGTGGACGTGTATCACGCGAGCGGTCCGGGCGGCCAGGGCGTCAACACCACCGACTCTGCCGTACGCGTGACGCATTTTCCCAGCGGCATCGTTGTCACTTGCCAAAACGAGCGCAGCCAGATTCAAAACAAGGCCGCGTGCATGCAGATTCTCAAGGCCCGTCTGTACGAGATCGAGCTCGAGAAGCGCGCCGAGGCCCTGGATGAGATTCGCGGGCCCAAGACCACGATCGGTTTTGGCAACCAGATTCGCAGCTACGTGCTCTACCCGTATCAGATGGTCAAGGACCTGCGCACGGGCGTGGAGACCAGCAACGTCGAGGCCGTTCTCGACGATGGCGATCTGGATCCGTTTGTGATCGGCTACCATCGTTGGGCAACCGGCAACGCCGATGCGGAAGCATCGTCTGCCTAGGCACATGATTGGCTCCGGGTCGATGCAAACACTTCGCAGGGGTGGTATTTGCCCGGTGAATCGGTAGAATCGAATACAGCAAGAAGTTCAAAGCGCACTCGTTTGGGTGCGCTTTTTTGAGGGAGGCAGCATGGCATATCGTCTGGACATCAAGCGCATTCTTTCGATGAACTTCTTTCATGACTTGCCCAAGATTATGTTTGGCTGCGCCCTGGCAGCTATCGCGACAGACTTGTTTTTGATCCCCAACGGCCTTGCCGCCGGCGGCGTCACAGGCCTTGCCACCATTATTCAGGCGGTCGGCGCCTCGCATGGCATATCGCTTCCCGTCGGTATCCAGACCATCGTGATGAATGCCTTGCTGCTGCTGGTTGTTATGCGCGAGGGTGGCATGTTCTACGTGGTGCAGACGGCGACCGGTTTTGTGCTGCTGGGTTTTTTCACCGACCTGTTCGCTCCGTTTGTGGCGCCGCTGGCACATGCCGACCTGATGCTGCCCGCTATGTGGGGCGGCATTATCACGGGCATTGGCTACGGCATGGTGCTACGCGCCGGTGCCAACACTGGCGGCTCTGACACCATCGGTCAGATTATCTCGCGCAATACGTCACTACCGGTGGGCTCCACCGTCATGGCGATCGACGTTGCCGTGTGCGCGCTGTCGGCCCCGGTCTTTTCGGTCGAAAACGCGCTGTATGCGGGCCTTTCGATGGTCATTAGCGGCTACGTGATCGATGCCGTGGTCGACGGTGGCAACAGGCGCCGTATGGTGCTCATCATCTCGGACAAGTTTCCCGATATCGCGGCCGACATCATGTATGGCCTGGGCCGCGGCTGCACCAAGTTTAGGGCGACCGGCATGTACTCGGGTGCCGAGAAGCCGGTGATCATGGTCATTGTGAGCCGCCGCGAGCTCAACACCCTCAAAACGATCGTGCGCGAGCGCGATCCTCACGCCATTGTGACGGTCGCCGACGTTACGGAAACCTTCGGTGAGGGATTCAAGGACATTAACGCGTAGGGCCGACTGCGTTCCATCCAAAAGACGTTCACATTGATAAACCGTTTCATCAGCGGTTCTGCCTGCTCAATTGTTCAAATAATGATAAATACTCTGGTAAAGCTTCCAGTTTCCAGCATAATGAATGACGTACGTGCATCGCGGCTGTGTTGGGACTACCTTTCCGTGCCGTGCGCATCTTGTCTTAAGAGGATGAAAGGAAGGCACAATGAGCGACGAAGAGCTCAAAAAGGTTGCCAACGAGGTAAGGAAGGGCATCGTCACCGGCGTGCACGCTGCCAAGTCCGGCCATCCGGGCGGTTCGCTCGGCGCTGCCGACATCATGACCTATCTGTACTTTGAGGAAATGAACGTCGACCCGGCCGACCCCCGCAAGGCCGACCGCGATCGCTTCGTGCTTTCCAAGGGTCATTGCGCGCCTGGTCTGTACGCTGTGCTCGCCGAGCGCGGATTCTTCCCCAAGGAGGATCTCGAGACGCTGCGCCACATCGGCAGCCACCTGCAGGGTCACCCCAACATGAACGACACCCCGGGCGTCGATATGTCCACCGGTTCGCTCGGCCAGGGCATCTCCGCCGCCGTGGGCATGGCCGTTGCCGCCAAGCACTGGGGCGACGACTATCGCACCTACGCCCTGCTGGGCGACGGCGAGAGCGAGGAGGGCCAGGTTTGGGAGGCCGCCATGTTTGCCGGCAACCAGCAGCTTGACAACCTCTGCGTGATCGTCGACCACAACGGCCTGCAGATCGACGGCCCCGTCGAGGAGGTCAACGACCCCATGCCGCTCGCCGACAAGTTCCGCGCCTTCAAGTTCCACGTGGTGGAGCTCGCCGACGGCAACGATTTCGATCAGATCCGCGCCGCCTTTGCCGAGGCCCGCGCCACCAAGGGTCAGCCGACCGCCATCATCGCCGAGACCACCAAGGGCAAGGGCGTTTCCTTTATGGAGAACCAGGTGGGTTGGCACGGCAAGGCCCCCAACGATGAACAGTTTGAGCAGGCCATGGCAGAGCTCACGGCCGCCGGAGAGGAGCTCTAGGATGGCAGACGTCAAGAAAATCGCCACGCGCGTAAGCTACGGCGAGGCCCTCGTCGAGCTCGCCAACGAGCACGATGACTTTGTGGTCCTCGACGCCGACCTGGCCGCCGCCACGCAGACCGGCAAGTTCAAGGCAGCCTGCCCCGACCGCTTCTTCGATGTGGGCATCGCCGAGAGCAACCTGATGGGTGTTGCCGCTGGTATCGCGACCACCGGCCGCGTTGCCTTCGCGAGCAGCTTTGCCATGTTTGCCGCTGGCCGCGCCTTTGAGCAGGTCCGCAATTCCATCGGCTACCCGCACCTTAACGTTAAGATTGGTGCCACGCACGCCGGTATCTCGGTGGGCGAGGATGGCGCCACGCACCAGTGCTGCGAGGATATCGCTCTCATGCGCGTCATCCCCGGCATGACGGTGATTGTTCCCGCCGACGACGTCGAGGCCCGCGCCGTGACGCGCGCCGCCTACGAGTGCGACGGCCCCGTGTACATGCGCTTTGCCCGTCTGGCCTCGCCGGTCATCAACGACCCTGAGACCTACAAGTTCGAGGTAGGCAAGGGCATCGTCATGCGCGAGGGCACCGACGTGACCATCATCGCCTGCGGCCTGATGGTCGGCGAGGCCCTCGAGGCCGCTGAGCAGCTTGCTGCCGAGGGCATCGATGCCGAGGTCATCAACATGCACACCATCAAGCCCATCGACGCCGACCTGATCGTTAAGAGCGCCACCAAGACCGGCCACGTCGTGACCGTCGAGGAGCACTCCGTGATCGGTGGCCTGGGCAGCGCCGTCGCCGACGTCCTGTGCGAGCAGTGCCCGACGCCGCTCAAGAAGATCGGTGTCAACGATACCTTCGGCGAGTCCGGCCCGGGTGCCGAGCTCCTGCACAAGTACGGCCTGGACGCCGCCAACATCGTGGCGACCACCAAGGAGTTCTTGGCCTAAGGCGTTTTGCTTTGGCCTTGACCTGAGAGCCGTTCCCGCATTGGATAATAAATAAGCCGGGGTGCCCTTCGTGTGGGGGCACCCCGGCTATGTGTTTGGGGGGAGGAACGGTTAGAGGAGCTTCACGGTCGGGGCGAGGGCGTTGGCAAAGATGTCGTCTGGCCAGCATACCGCTGCGACATTAGGGTCATTTGCCGCAACTATTTCAGCAAGAATGGAGTCGTAGGAGATTGTCCCCAACGATTGGAGGTCGACTATCTCGCGTGCGGCATCATCTGAACACAAGTTAAGACGATATGCAGCTTTTAATAAATGGTCTTGTCCCGCATCAAAGGCCCAACGATAAATTACTAGTTTTACATAGTGGTTTTCGTCGAGCTTGATGTCGCGAATACGGCCGCACTCGATATCTCCCGCGTTTCCATACGGTTCATTTTTCATGGCAAGATATCCAAGCTCTTTATCTGGAAAGGCAGTCGAGTACAGCCCTATCACATCTCCGTCGACTTCTGCTGTCACCCTACCATCCCAGTACTCGGGCAGGTCGACACTGAAGGTTTGGGCCTCGATGTGGCGTGCGGCGGCTTTGCGTTGTTCCTCGGCCTGGCGCGCCGCTTCCTCTTCGGCGGCTTTCTTGGCCGCGACGGCGGTGTCGCGGCGGTTCGTTGCGGCGTGTTGCAGCGCATCGATGTTGGGCGCGTCCTTGCCCTTGTATGCCATGGCGAGTGTCACGGCGTCGTTGATCTCGTCGTCGGCCACGTCGACAGCATCGATGGGCGTAAAGTCCAAAACCGAATCCTGCTCGGCGAGTTCTGCCAAGTCGAACTTCTCTCCCTTAGCAAAAGCGTCGTCGATCGTGAGCTCGGCCTTTGTGCAAGGCACCTGGTAGATAGTGCCGTCGGCGGCGATGGGGGAGCCTGCCGCCTTGAGCGTGTACTTGCCCTGGATAAGCTTGATGCCCGAACCGTCGGATGCGACATATTCGACTTTGTCGACCTTCTTTCCGTCGACTGTCTTGCCCTTTACGCGAACCGGCACACGAGAAGCGCCGCTATCGGTGTCCCAACCTTCAGCCTTTACACTCACCACAAGTGCATGCTTGGAATGAGCCGACTCATACTGCTCCTGAACATGCTGCTGATACAGGTGATATGTCAGCCCACCGCCCCCGCCAACAACAAGTATCGCCGCGCAGACGATAGCGATCACGACGCCTTTCTTGGGCTTCTTGCTGGGAGCGGGCGAGTCCACAGGCGCCGGCGCAACCGCGGGCTCGGCTACGGGCATGGCCTGGGTCCCGTCAAGTGCAGCCCCGCATCCCACGCAAAACCGAGCCTCATCAGCAAGCTCAGCACCACAATAAGGACAAACCATATCAACCTCCAGCAAGCCTAGAACCATCCATCTAACTCAACTGTAAAGCGATATCCCCAACCCAAGTTGCGCAACATTGAGCCCCAATATAAGTTGCGGTGAAATAGGGACTGAATAGGGCTTTTAACTGCTAAAACAGTCCCTATTTCACCGCAACTTCTTGAACGCATCGGTCCCTTAGTGGCCGCAGGCCGTGCACAGGGTTACCTCCCAAATCTTTCCGCAGGACGGAGGAGCCACCGCAGCGCGAAGCGCGCAGCGGGGGCTCCGACATGTCCGAGGACGATTTGGGAGGTAACCCTGTGCGCGGCCGGACAGATCCCAAAGCCCGCCATGCTTCTTATGTGCAGCAAAGGCAATCCTGCTAAAATACAAAGCGCTCATGTAGTTTAAACGCACGACGATAAGGAGCACCAGTGGGTAACCACTTCCGTACCTCCGGTGCGGGCGATGAAGCCCCCAAGACGCAGCCGAGCGTCGCGGGCAGTCGTTTCGCCACTCCGGATTCAGAGGATCAGCTGTTTAGCCCGATCCCCGCACAGCCGGCAGATCAGGCACAGCCGGCGGCAGATCCCTTTGCCTACAACCCCAACAACGATGTTGCGCTTTCCGGCACGGCTGGCTTTGAGCCCGTTCAGACGGTGACCGCCCGCGTGGCTCAGCCTCAGATGAGCGCCGCCACGCCGCAGCCTACCATGGCCGGCATCCCCGATCCTATGGCCCCTGCGGCTCCCGCGCCGCAGCCCGCGCAGTCCGGTCTTTTTGCCGGCATTCCCGACCCCACGCAGCCTGCGGCTCCCGTGGTCGAGCGCGATCAGGCGGCCGAGGTCGCAAGCCTCGACAACGCGCTCAACAACCCCGACTTCACGTCGGTGTTTGCGCCCGTCGACCCGCAGGCCAGCCGCAAAAAGATGGCCAAGCAGGCCGGTGTCGAGCCCGTCATCCTTATGGAGCACGTCACCAAGATCTATCCGGCGCAGCCCAACAAGCCCGCACTCGACGACATCAACATCGAAATCTATCCGGGCGAGTTCGTCTTTTTGGTCGGTCACTCCGGCTCGGGTAAGACCACGCTGCTGTCGACGCTCAACCGCGACGTCAAGCCCACAAGCGGTCGCATTTTGGTCGCCGGCCAGGATCTCATGAAGATCAAGAACCGCAAGGTTCCGTTCCTGCGTCGTCAGATTGGCGCCGTGTTCCAGGACTTTAAGCTCCTGCCGCAAAAGACCGCCTACGAAAACGTGGCGTTTGCCCTGCAGTGCATCGGCAAGCCCAAGGGCGTCATTCGCAGCCAGGTGCCCGAGGTGCTGCGTCTGGTCGGTCTGGCCGATCAGATGGACTCGCTGCCCGATCAGCTTTCCGGTGGCGAGCAGCAGCGCGTGGCTGTTGCCCGCGCTATGGTCAACCGCCCGCCGCTGCTTATCTGCGACGAGCCCACGGGCAACCTCGACCCGGCGATTTCGCTGGGCATCATGAAGCTGCTCGAGCGCATTAACCGCACCGGTACCACCGTGATCGTCGCTACGCACGACCGCGAGATGGTCGATAGCATGCACCGTCGCGTGATCGCCCTCGAGGGCGGCCACGTAATCCGCGACCAGGAGAGGGGAGGTTACGGCAACTATGGCACCAACTAACGTGGGCTACTCGCTCAAAGAGGCAATCAGCCACTTCTTCCGTAACTGGACCACCTCGCTCGGCGCCGTCATCACGATTTTCCTTTCGCTGTTTATCATCGGCCTGTTCATTATGGGTTCCGCGATGCTGAACTCCGTGATCGGCACCGTCGAGGATCAGGTCGTCATCAACGCCTTTATTAGCGATGACGCCGATCAGGCAGATGTTCAGGCCTTTGAGGCCGAGCTCAAGACGTGGAGCAACGTCAAGTCCGTGACGTACAAGGACAAGGACGACGCGCTGGCCGAGTACACGAGCAAGATGTCGGGTAACGCCGACGCTACCATGAGCGCGCTCGACGGTCAGAACCCGCTGCCGGCTTCGTATGCCATCGAGATGGACGATCCGTCCATGGTCGAGAGCACGGCCCAGAAGCTCAAGAAGAACGCCGATTTTCAGAAGATCGCGGACGACGGCGACGTTAACGCGAGCGTTCTGTACGGCCAGGAGGAAGTGAGCCGTCTGTTCCAGGTGACGAACTACATCCGTATCGCCGCTGTGGTGCTCGTCGGCCTGCTGACCTTTATCGCGTTCATCTTTATCAACAACACGATTCGCCTGTCCATTACGGCGCGTCGTCGTGAGATTGCGATCATGCGTCTGGTGGGCGCAAGCAACGGCTTCATTCGCGGGCCGTTCATTACCGAGGGCGTGCTGCAGGCCATCTTGGGCTCGCTGCTTTCCATCGGTGTGCTGGAGCTGCTGCGTAACCTGATGGTTCCGCGTCTGCAGGAGAGCATCGGCTGGATGTCGTTTGCGCTGCCGATGCAGTACTACCTGGTGACCTATGCTGCGCTGATTCTGGTCGGTGTGATTATCGGTCTCTTTGGTTCTGCCATAGCCATGCGCCGCTACCTGCGCGTGTAGGCATGCCTGGAATTCATCCCTTCCAACGGGTCGTCTCTTATGGGGCGGCCCGTTTTTTGATCTCTAGGGGACGGCAGGAAAGCGAATCATTTGGGTAGACTCTTTGGAGTTCGTCATCGATAGCAAGGAGGCGCCATGGGGCGCAATAACAAGCATAAGCGCGGTGCTCGCAATAAGCGTGGGCCGGTGCGCAGCGAACGCCGTCCGAGCCTGACCGGGCGCGTGCAGCTCCATGAGCATGGCGCCTATGTCATAACCGAGAGCGGCGACTACAAGGTTATGGGCCGCGGTAAGCGCGAGATCATGGATGGCGATACCGTTGCCGTGAGCATTAAGAATAGCCCGCACGGTGAGCGGCGCGCCGTGATCGAAGGCGTGGTTGAGCGCGCAGCCATAAGCGTGGTGGGTACGTACCAGACCGCTGGTCCGCTCGGTGTGATCGAGCCGCTCGATTCGCGCCTGAAGGCCGACTTCTTCATTCTGCCCGAGGATACCTCGGCGGATCGTCTGGGCGTCCACCCGGGCGATGCCGTCGTCGCGCGCATTTTGACCTACCCGACGCGCCTGGAGTCGGGCACCGTGACGATCGAGCGCCGCATTGGCGGAGATGACGCGCCCGATTTGGGCGTTCAGTACGTGATGGCGCGTTACGGCTATACCGATAGCTATCCCGAGGCCGCGCTGGACGAGGCCGAGGGGCTTTCGCTCGATGTGTCCGCGGCGCTTAAGGACCCGCTCCGCCGCGATCTGCGCGACCGCTTTGTCATCACGATCGACCCGGTCGACGCGCGCGACTTTGACGATGCCATTTCGCTTGAGCGCACGCCCGAGGGTGGCTACAAGCTGGGTGTGCATATCGCTGACGTTTCTCACTATGTGGCTTGGGACGGGCATATCGATCTTGAGGCTCGCCATCGTACGACATCGGTGTATCTGGCCGATCGCGTGCTTCCCATGCTGCCCGAACGCCTGTCCTGTGACCTATGCTCGCTTCGCCCTGACGAGGACCGTCTTGCGTTTACCGTTGATATTGAGCTCGATGCGCAGGGTCGCGTGCGGCATTACGATCCTTACCCCAGCGTGATTCGCTCGCGTGTGCGTATGGACTATGACGGCGCCGAGGCGCTGCTGGTGCGTGCCGACGCGGTTGAGTATTCGGTGCTGGAAGGCGCCGCTGAGGATGTTGCGGCTGCTGAGGCCTCGCGCGAGGAGGCGCTTGAGCGCGGTCTTGCGTGCGAGGAAACTGCTCGCGGCTATAACGTTGACCTCGGCGATTTCCTTGTCGCCGCCAACGAACTCGCCGAACTTCGCCGTCGTATTCGTCGTGCCCGCGGCTCAGTCGATTTTGACACGGCCGAGATTCGCGCTCTATTGGATGAGGACGGAGTACCCGTGCAGATTGTGGCGCGCGAGCGTTCGTGTGCCACGTCGCTTATCGAGGAAGCCATGCTGCTCGCCAACGAGTGCGTTGCAGAGTGGCTGGCAGACCGTGATATCGAGGCCTGCTATCGCGTGCATGAGGATCCGAGCCCCGATAGCCTGCACGGTGCCGCCGTTGCGCTGGCGCAGCTGGGCATCATCGACGATCGCCGTGCTGCCGGTATTGCCCTGGGGAGTCCCGATGAGCTGCAGGCTGCAGTTGATGCTGCCGCCGGTACGGCAAACGCACCGCTCGTCAACACGCTGCTTCTGCGCAGCATGCAGCGTGCGCTGTACAAGCCGCGCAACGAGGGCCACTTTGCGCTCGCCGCGCCGTGCTACTGTCACTTTACGAGTCCCATCCGTCGCTACCCCGATCTGGTGGTGCACCGCGTGCTCAAGCTGCAGTTGGCCTATGAGCAGCTCGGCGGCAAGGACGCCCTGGTCCGTACGCCGCGGCTGATCGGCAAGGGGCGCGAGTCGCTGCCGCGCATTCTGCCGCAGATCTGCCGCGCATGCAGCGATGCGGAGCGTGCGGCCGATGCCGCCAGCCATGCGACGCAAAAGATCAAGATTGCCCAGTACTATGAGGACCGTCTGGGCGAGCGCTATGCCGGAACGGTCTCATGGGTCAGCAGCATGGGCCTCTTTGTGCGCTTGGACCTGACGCAGGTCGAAGGCTTGGTTTCGATCAAGAGTCTGGGCAACGAGTGGTTCGAGTTCGACGAGGATGCGCTTACGCTGACGGGCGCCGACACGGGGACTCGCTATGAACTGGGCCAGCGCGTGATTATCGAGGTCTCGCGCGTCAATACCACGCGTGGGCACTTGGACTTTAAGCTTATCCATTAGCCAAATCTCGACTCATGGCGGGAGAGCGGAGGGCGGTCTTTCGGGGCCGCCCTCCGCATTTGGATCATGGCTACCTTGCCGTCTGCTCGGCCGCCCGCTTACCTGCTATTCGAGAGGTAAAACCTACCAAAATAAACCTGTCCCTTTTTGGCAGGTTTACAAGAAAGCGGGGATGAGATGGCGACGGTGTATGGTTATGCGCGGGTGAGTTCGCGCGATCAGAATCTAAATCGGCAGCTGGATGCGCTGGGCGCCTATGGCGTGGGCTCGGCGAATATTTATGCTGACCATGCGAGCGGCAAGGACTTCGATCGCCCGCGGTATCGCGAGCTGCTGCACATCCTGGGAGACGGGGACGTGCTGGTGGTGCTTTCTATCGACCGACTTGGCCGTAATTACTCCGAGATTCTTGAGGAATGGCGACGCATTACCAAGGAGCTCGGGGTTGCCATTGTGGTGTTGGACATGCCATTGCTTGACACGCGCGCCAGGGCCAGCGGCGCGCCGGATGTGACTAATACCCTGATTGCCGATATTGTGCTACAACTGCTGAGCTACGTGGCGCAGGTGGAGCGCGAGAATATTCATCGGCGCCAGGCGGAGGGGATTGCAGCGGCGCGGGCGCGAGGGGTCCGTTTCGGTCGACCTCGCAAGCCGTGCCCTCCTCAGTTTGAGCTGGTGCGCGATAGCTATGAGGCGGGCGATATTACCCGCAGCCAGGCGGCAAAGTGCCTGGGCGTGTGCGTGGGGACGTTCGATCGCTGGATGCGCGAGGCGGGGTAGGGGTTTGCGTCGCTTTGTCGCTTCCTGTTGCGATTCAAATTTTGATACGGTGACGATGCCATTTGGGACTACACTCGCTGATATTCAAAAAAGGAGGTTGGCCCTTGGCACGCGTAAAACAAATAATCGGATGGACCGCAATCGTTCTGTTCGCTGCAACGCTGGCGGGCATCTGGGTGCTGACGGAGCAAAATGCGGTGGAGACGTCGTTGCTGAGCGAGTCCACCGCGCGTGTGGTGGAGGGTCAAGCTACGGGCGTACAGGCTGCCGATGTCGCGGGTGAAGCTCAGACCGAGAACGGGATGACCGGGGGCACCGATTCGGCTGCTTCGAATGTCCGGTCTGGCCGACTTGCTTCCATTCGCATGTGGGTGGGCACGAACGTCCGTCGCGTTGCCCATACCGTAGAGTTTTTCTTCGTCGGATTGTTCGCCTCGGTGGTCGTGGTTTGCTTTTCCGGGCGTCCGTGGAGCGTATGCTCCCGTTGCGTGCCCGTGTTGCTCTTTTGCGCCGTCTGCTCCGTTGGCGATCAGGTACATAAGATCTTTGTTCCCGGCAGGCATTTCGACGTTATCGATTTAGGATTCGATGCTGCGGGCTATGTCACCGCCATGCTGTTGGTATTGCTGGCAGCGGCGTTGGTGCGCCATGCGACTCGGCCGATCGGCGCCCATGTGAGGCGCTAGCCGGTAACAAACCCGTTTCTGATAATGCGACCTTGTTGAATTATTTTGTGTCGCGCGTATTTCCGAGCGGTCGGATTTGAGGGGCGAGCGGTAGAACGCTCGCCCCTTGTGCGCCACGATGCGGCACAATGTACCGTAAAAGCTGTTTGTATCCGGTACGAATCGTTCGTTGGTCTTTAATTCTTCTCAACGGAGGTGTTTGAGATGGCAAACGGATTGCTTTTGCGGCTTCGCGAGCGTGAGCTCAGCGCGAGCCCGGCGGAACGCAATGTCATCGCATACGTGAGTGCTCATCCGCATGAGGTGGTCGGGCTGTCCGTCCGCAGTCTTGCCGACGCCACGTTCTCCTCGCCCTCGAGTATTTTGCGTTTTTGCAAGCGCTTGGGTTTTGCGGGCTACAAGGAGTTCCAGCGCGAACTGATTGCCGAACTGGCGCTCTTGGGTGACAAGAAAGACGTTGCCCTCGAGGACATCTCCATGGACGACAGCGTCGAACGTATCGTGGGGAAGGTGATGAAAAGCAACGTGCGCACGATCGAGGCGACGGCGCGAACGCTCGATTACACCGTCTTGGAGCGATGTGCGGCCCATCTTAAGCGGGCACGCGCGGTCAATCTGTTCGGTATCGGTGCCTCTCGTTTGGTCGCGCACGATCTGGCGCAAAAGCTCATGCGTGTCGACAAAGAGTGCCATCTGTATGACGACTGGCATGATCAGCTCTTGTGTGCCAAGAACACGCATGAGGACGATATGGCAATCGCCTTTAGCTACTCGGGCTTGACGCAAGAGGTGCTGGACTGCACCGCCGAGGCTCAACGTCACAACTGTCCCGTTGTGGCCGTGACCAAAGTAGATGGGTCGTCCAAGCTTGCCACCATGGCCGATGCCGTGCTCGGCGTCGCTGCGAGTGAGCCCTTGGTCCGCAGCGGTGCCATGGCTTCGCGTATGGCCCAGCTTATGGTTGTCGATGCCCTGTACGCTGCTTACGTTGCCAGCGACTACGAGCGGGCGACGCATGTCATTAAGCAAAACTACATCGAGAAACAGGAAAGATGAGGTGAATGAAATGCTCGATTTAACAAAATTCACGACCGAACAGCGTAATCAAAGGTCAATGGACCTCGATACGATGACATCGCTGCAAATCGTCACGACGATGAATGATGAGGATCTTCGTGCCGTCCAGTCGGTCACGAAAGTGTTGCCCCAGGTTGCCACAGCAATCGACTGGGCTGCTGAGGCACTCGAGCGCGGCGGGCGCGTCTTTTACATGGGCGCAGGCACCAGCGGTCGTCTGGGCGTACTCGATGCTTCGGAGTGTCCGCCCACGTTTGGCGTGTCACCCGATCTGATCGTCGGGCTCATTGCCGGAGGCGAGACGGCGTTTATCAAGGCTGTCGAGGGCGCCGAAGACAGCGAGGAGCTTGGCGCGAGCGACCTGCGGGAGCGTGGACTCTCGGATAAGGATCTTGTCGTTGGCCTGGCGGCAAGCGGTCGTACTCCCTATGTGGTGGGTGGCCTTGTGTACGCCAAAGCAACTGGGTGCAAGACCATCGCAATTGCCTGTAACCAAGGGTCGAAGATCGGGGAGAGCGCAGATCTTGCCATTGAACCCGTGCCCGGTCCCGAGGTGCTGACCGGCTCAACGAGGCTCAAGGCGGGAACGGTTCAAAAGCTCATTCTCAACATGATTTCGACCGGTGCCATGGTCAAGATCGGCAAGGTATACCAAAACCTGATGGTCGATGTGCAGCAGACGAACGAGAAGTTGGTGGTGCGCGGCCAGAACATCGTGATGGGGGCGACCGGCTGCACGCGCGAGCGCGCTATTCAGGCGCTTGCAGATGCCGGCGGCCACGTAAAAACCGCTATTGTCTCGGTACTGCTGGGCTGCGATGCCGAGCAGGCTGCGGTAGCTCTTGAGCGAGCGAGAGGCCATGTCCGTGCTGCGGTGAGTGGCCATGAGAAGAGCAATGCCGATGCCCAATAGGTGCGCGGCGTGAGCTGATATGACATCCAGACGAGATACCCAATACAAGGAGGAGTTATGACGAACAAAGAGCTGGCTCAAAAGCTGCTGGACCTTTTGGGCGGTAAAGACAACGTGTTGGCAAACGCGGCGTGCATGACGCGCCTGCGCGTGACCGTCAAAGACACGGGCAACGTCGACACGGAGGGTATTAAGGCGCTCGACGGCGTGATGGGCTTGGTCGAGGACGACACGATGCAGATCGTGCTGGGGCCGGGCAAGGTGAATAAGGTGCTCGAGGAGTTCTCCAAGCTCACCGGCCTTGCGAAAGGCGTTGCTGACGAGAGCGTGGTCGACGCTGCGGCCACAAACAAGGCCGCGCAGAAGGCCAAGTACGAGTCCAAGCCGGTTCAGGCCTTCCTCAAGAAGATTTCCAATGTCTTCGTCGCCCTGCTTCCCGGCATCATTGCGGCTGGCCTCATCAACGGTATCTGCAACGTCATTAACGTCTCGACGGCAGGCGCGCTTGCGGGCGAGTGGTGGTACCAGGGCATTCGTTCCATGGGCTGGGCCCTGTTTGCCTATCTGCCCATCTTGGTGGGCTATAACGCGGCACGTGAGTTTGGTGGCTCCGCTGCGCTGGGCGGCATCGCCGGCATGATGTGTATCGCCAACAGTGCCATGCCCCTGCTTGCGCCTGGCGCGGCCGATCCTGCCACTGCCATTCTGCTGCCGCTCACCAATGCGCAGTACAACCCCGCAGCGGGCGGCATGATCGCGGCTCTTATCGCTGGCGCATTTTTTGCCTGGATGGAGCGTCAGATTCGCAAGGTTATGCCCAACGCACTCGACACATTCTTGTCCCCGCTGCTGGTGCTCATCATCGGCGCCTTTGCTCTGATGCTCGTCATCCAGCCGGTTGGCGCATGGCTGACGACTGCCATCTTTAGCGTTTTGACCTTTATCTTCGAGAAGCTGGGCGTCCTGGGCGGCTATATCCTGTCGGCAGGCTTCTTGCCGCTGGTTTCCGTCGGCCTGCATCAGGCGCTCACGCCGATCCACGCTATGCTCAACGATCCCGACGGCGCTACCAAGGGCATCAATTACCTGCTCCCCATCCTTATGATGGCTGGCGGCGGCCAGGTCGGTGCCGGTTTGGCGCTGTACTTTAAGACCAAGAACGCCAAGCTCAAGAAGTACGTCGCAGAGTCCATTCCCGTTGGAATCCTCGGTGTGGGCGAGCCTCTGATGTATGCCGTTACGCTGCCGCTCGTTCGTCCGTTTGTAACGGCCTGCCTGGGTGCCGGATTTGGCGGCGCGCTCGCGGCGCTGCTTCACATCGGCACGGTTTCTCAGGGCGTTTCCGGTCTGTTTGGCCTGCTGATCGTCGTTCCTGGTCAGCAGCTCGGCTACGTTGCCGCTATGCTGCTTGCCTATGCCGCCGGCTTTGTCCTGACGTGGTTCTTTGGCGTCGACGAGCAGAAGATCAACGAGTTCTTTGGCGAGTAGTTTGATATCGCGAGCCGTGTTGCTCAGGGCTCGCGGCGCGCGGCAGATTTCTTGATGCTATGGTTGTGCCGGCGGGGCTAACTGCTCCGCCGGCCTTTTTTAAAGGAGTGTTGAAGCGTGAAAACGGGTATTTCGATTTATCTTTCCAACCCTCTGCAGGATATTGAGCGGACGATTGAACACGGTGCCGCGGCGGGTGCGCGCTATGCGTTCACCTCGCTGCATATTCCCGAGGATGGGGGAGCGGCGTATACCGATAAGGTCCGTCATGTGCTGTCGCTGCTTTCCGCCCGCGGCATTGCGCTCATTGCCGATGTGGGGCCGCGCACGTGCGATTTGCTCGGGCTTGAGCGCATCGAGGACCTGCGCGATCTGGGGTTGGAATACCTTCGTTTGGACTATGGCTTTAGCGCCCGGCGGGTCGCGGAGCTGTCCGGTGTATTTCGCATTGTGGTCAATGCATCGACGGTGAGTTCTGATGAAATCGCATCGTGGCGTGAGGCCGGTGCCGATGTGACTCGTTTTGCCGCCTGCCACAATTTTTACCCCAAGCCTTATACCGGTTTAGCTCTGGAGGACATTGCTCGGGTGAATCTTCGTCTTGCGGCGCTTGGATTCGAAATCATGGCTTTTGTGCCGGGCGATGCCAACGTTCGCGGGCCGGTATTCGAGGGACTGCCGACGGTCGAGACGCAGCGCGGTCGCGCGTCAAAGGTTGCCCTCAATATGCTTGAGCTTGCACATGGCGCCGATTGCGACATTGTGTTGGTCGGCGACCCCGATCTTTCCGATGCGGGCTGGGCGCAGTTTGCTCAAGTTTCCGCCGGATACGTGGACCTGCAATGCGAGCTTGAGCCCGGTTATGCCTATGTGCGCGGGCAGATTCATCACGACCGGCCCGACTCGAGTGTCCTCATCTTTAGGTCTCAGGAGTCACGTACGACGCATAAGCCGGATTCCGTGCCGACGGATGCCGGAGCCGGCCTGCCGCGAAAGGCGGGGTCGATCGCTGTGAGCAATAGCGGATATGGGCGCTACGAAGGCGAGCTTGAGATTACGCGGGTCGATCTTCCCGGTGACGAGCGCATGAACGTTGCGGGCCATATCACGCCCGAGGCAATGGAGCTGCTGCCGTTCATCAAACGCGGATTCGGGGTACGGTTCGTTTAGCGTGTGACCCGTGGGCTACAATTGGCCCATCATACGAAGGCGCCTCGTGTGGCGTGTGCCTGCGTTGGCCGATCTATATTCGGAGGATTCCCATGACCGTACTGTTTGTTGAATATCCCAAGTGCTCGACCTGTAAGAAGGCCAAGGCATGGCTGGACGAACACGGGGTAGAGTATATCGACCGCGATATCGTTTTGGACAATCCCACGGCTGATGAGCTTGCGACCTGGATTGCTCGTTCGGGACTGCCTGAGCGGCGCTTCTTTAATTCGTCGGGCATGAAATATCGAGAGCTGGGCCTGAAGGCGCGTCTAGATGCGGGCATGACGGATCGGGAGTGCTACGAGCTGCTGGCGACCGACGGCATGCTGGTCAAGCGTCCGCTGTTGGTGGGCGACGACTTTGCGATTCCCGGCTTTAGGGAAGCAGCTTGGACCGAGGCGCTGCTGTAGCGGCTGCGGAAAGTGCGACCCGTTTTGAGCGCTCGGGGTGGGACGTGTTTTCCATCGGAGGGCTCGCTCGGCTCAATCCTTGAGCTGTGCCCATTCGTGCGGACCGTAGACCTTTACGTGCTTGTTGGGCTTGCCGCTCCAGTACTCCTCGTCCATAAAGGGCAGATATGCCTGAACACCGGGGCAGATAAAGGGAATCCGCTGCTGTTGCAGTCGCTCGCGTTGGCGCTGCTCCAGGTGCGCCTCGGATATGACAGTCGGCATACCGGACAGCTCGACGAGGCTTGCCTGGATTCGCTTAAGGTCGGGGAGTCCCGCGTGCCATGACATCCGCATGATCAAAAAGGATGCACGGCGGTATTTTGCCTGCATCACCGTGATGGCGGGGCGCAGGGTGGGATGGATTTTGTCCCGTTCGGGCCAAAGGTCAGCAGTGATCTCGAGGCCCAGGGTCTCCCATAGGTAATCAAGCTCTTCGTCCATGGCGCCTCGATATCCGTGTAATGATGACGGTTTGATTGTGCCATCAGCCGTGAGTGCTGCATTGTTGTAATCTACCAGCGGTAGATGTGGGATGTTTTACGGGCTTTGGCGCCGTACGTGTCGCTGGTGCTTCACAGGTCCTTCACGTGTCGGCCGTATTTGACTGAATTTCAAAAAAGTTAAAATTAGGGCTTGCGTCACGGCGGGACTTCCCGTATATTTCTTGCTTGCGCAAAGGCACAGCCGAGCGCAGCGATGCAGTCATTGGGATGTCGTCTAATGGCAGGACAGCGGATTCTGGTTCCGTCAATGGGGGTTCGACTCCCTCCATCCCAGCCATTGCATTTGCTACATATGGCCCGTTCGTCTAGCGGTTTAGGACGCCGCCCTCTCAAGGCGGAGATCACCAGTTCGAATCTGGTACGGGCTACCAAAATTGAACGCCCGGGCCTCGTAAGAGACCCGGGTTTTGTGTATTGACCGATATTTAAGGCGCGCGTTGAGTCTGCCGCCCGGACCGAGGAGTTGTCATGGACCTGCCTATCAGCTTGGAAGACATCACGTATGCCGAGAACTATCTGGCGCAGGGCGACCTGGCTACGGCGACGCCGCTGCTTGAGCGTCTGGTGGAGCTCGCCGAGGAGTATATCGACGCTGAGTGCAAGGCGGAGGAGAAGCGCCAGTACTTTAGCTTCGACAGCAAGTTTGAGCGCCTGGCCTATCGCCGCGTGGAGAAGGATCCGCGCGAGCTGGTGCAGGTCGAGGTTCCCTTTGACCGCCTGTACTCCGACATGGCGTTTGCCTACATTCGCCAGCAGGATTATGTGAGTGCTCGGAATGCCCTGATGCAGGCCGTGCGTTGGGATCCCATGAACTGCAACTATCGCTTGGACTTGGCCGAGCTGTTCCGCGCGCTCGAGGACAAGCAGGAGTGGGCATCGCTCTCGTTCTCGGTGCTGGAGCGCGCGAGCGACGGTAAGTGCGCCGCACGCGCCTACACCAATTTGGGTCAGTACTTCTTGGAGCCCGAGACCGAGAACATTTCGGCTGCCGTGGGCTGCGCGCGTCTGGCGCTGCGCCTGGCGCCCAATGATGCGCATACGACGCGCCTGCTCAACAAGATCCATACCACCTATCCGGATGCCGCGGACGAGAGTGACGACCATGTGATGGGTGAGCTCGCCCTGCAGGGCGTGCCGACCTCGCCTTCGGCCGAGATCGCCATCTGCCTGATCATGTGCGCGACCGATGCTGCAAGCGACGGCGACAAGCAGGAGGCTACGCGTCTGACGGTCCGTGCCCGCGACCTGGTGGGCGAGGAGGCATGCGCGGCGATTATCAAGCTGGTGCGCGAGAGCGATGCCGAGCTTAATGCCGAGCGCAGGGCAAAGCGCGAGGCTGCGGGCTCAAACGCCGATGGCGCCAAGGAGGCCGGCGATGCCCAGTAAGCGCGAGCGCAAGCTCATTTCCAAGAATCGCTCGGCACATCACGAGTACTTTATCGATGAGACGTTTGAGTGCGGTATTGAGCTGAGCGGTACCGAGGTCAAGTCGATTCGCGAGCGCGCGTGCCAGATTACCGATACCTTCGCACTGATTCGTGGCGGTGAGTGCTGGCTCGTCGGTCTGCATATCCACCCTTATAGCCATGGTGGCGTGTGGAATCGCGATCCCGACCGTCGGCGCCGTCTGCTGCTGCACCGCAAGGAGATTGACTTTCTTGACGGCAAACTTCGCAACCGTGGTTATGCGCTGGTTCCGTTGGAGCTCTACTTTAATACCGACGGTCGCGTAAAACTGCTGCTGGGCCTGGGTCGCGGCAAGAAGCTCTACGACAAGCGCGAGGACATGGCCAAGCGTGATGTCCAACGCGAGATCGACCGCGCCCTCAAGGAACGCAACCGCTGACCGTCCTTCATAAGTTGCGGTGGAATACGGACTGGTTTGCCTGTTTGAGGGGCTATTCAGTCCCTATTTCACCGCAGCTGCGGGTGTCTCATCTTTCTTACTGTTCTGACACATATGTTTCAAAGGCGGCGTCCGTTATGGGCGCTGCCTTTTTTGTGGGTACATACATCCATGAGGTTCCAACCCGAGCTAGGGGAGTGATCGTTATGGACAAAACTGCGTTCTTTACCATGCCGAGCGGCCTGTACGTGGTGAGCGCCGCGGCAGACGGGCTGCGTGCCGGCTGCGTTATCAACACAGCGGTGCAGGTGACGTCCATGCCGCCGCGCATTTCGGTTGCAGTGAACAAGGACAACGTCACCTCGGGCGTCATCGCTTCGGCCAAAGCGTTCGCGCTGACCGTGATCGATCAGACCGCCGATATGCTCTACATCGGTAACTTTGGGTTCCGCACCAGCAGCGATTATGACAAGTTTGCCAAATACGAGACCCGCGAGACGGCTCTGGGCATGCCCTATGTGCCCGAGCACGCGGCGGCCCTGTTTAGCTGCCATTTGATCGACACTGTGGATGTTGGCACGCATCTGCTGTTTATCGGCGAGGTCGAGGATGCCGAGCGCTTGAGTGACGAGACGCCACTCACCTACGATTACTACCATAAGGTCCTGAAGGGCAAGACGCCTCCGAAGGCGTCCTCGTATCAAGGCTAGAAATGTTTTAAAAATACTTGCATTATATTATTGAGAATCTATACTGATAAATGAAGTACATCACCAGTCGCGTTCGAGAGGAGAACATCATGGCTGAGGAGAAGAAGACGTATAAGTTCGTGTGCACCGTTTGCGGTTACGAGGTTGAGGTCGATACGCCCGAGCTGCCCGAAGATTACGTGTGCCCGGTTTGCGGCGTCGGTCCCGATCAGTTTGAGCTCGTCGAGGAGTAACTCGTCGGCACTCGGCTCACGGCAACATATAGCTCTGTCCAAGGGTCCCGGTCGGATATCCCGGCCGGGACCCTTTTTCTCCGCCCCCAAGGGATCACGGTTGCTGTTGGCCGATCCTGTCTGTTGTGAGTCCGGCCGACCTTTTGTCTCAATCTGTAACATCTAACGGTGGAAATTGGGCCCACTTGTTACATATCGAGACAAACCAAAACCGTCCGGCAGAAGATCTCAATCTGTAACATCTAGACATCAAAAGCGGGTCTAGATGTTACAGATCGAGACGTTTGCCTGGGTAGGTGCCCCGTCTCATTACATCCCTGTCAACAACACGACATCGAGAATCGTCACGATGGCACCAATCCCTACGAGCAGCGCGTTGAGCGGGCGCGAATTGGCGTATTTGCCCATGACGCGGGGTGAACTGGTGAGCCGTATGAGCACAAAGACCGTAATCGGCAGTTGAAGCGACAGCAGTGCCTGACTCCAGATGAGACCTTCAAAAGGATTTGAGACGACCAGGCATGCCGTCACTGCGCCGACGAAACAGGCCGCCGCCCCGATCGAGGAATGCCGGTCGTGGATGTCGTATTCCTCGTCGAACATGCCCGCGGTGATGGTGCCCGCCGCCATGCCCGCCGTCACGCTACTCGAGAGGCCCGCAAACAGCAGCGCCACGGCAAAGATGGTCGAGCTTGCCGGGCCCAGAATGGGGGAGAGCGTGGCCGCTGCGACGGCGAGGTCGTCTACGACCATGCCGTGCGCAAAGAAGGTCGTTGCGGCCAGGATGACCATGGCCGAGTTGATTGCCCAGCCCACGCCCATCGAAAAGAGCGTGTCGAAGAGCTCGTAGTGCAGACGCTCTTCGATAACCTGCTCGCCTTGGCCTTCGAAGTGCATGGATTGGATGACCTCGGAGTGCAGAAAAAGGTTGTGGGGCATAACGACCGCACCCAGGACACTCACGATAATCGCGGCAGAGCCAGTGGGCATACTGGGCGTGATCCAGCTTGCGGCGGCTTGCGGCCAGTCGACCTTGACTAGTGCAAGCTCGGCCAAAAACGAGAGTCCTACCACGCCTACGAAGGCGATGATCCAGCGTTCGGCATGCTTGTAGGAGTTCGTCATGAGCATCGCCATCGATACTGCCGCCACGATGACGCAGCCCGCGCGCACGGGCAGCCCAAAGAGCATTTGAAGGGCAATCGCGCCGCCCAGGACTTCGGCCATGGCGGTGGCGATGGTCGCGAGATAGGCGCTGGCGAGCACCGTACGCCCGACGAAGCGGGGGAGGTAGCGTGTCGTGGCCTCGGCAAGGCAGGCGCCCGTGGCAATACCCAGGTGCGCCGCGTTGTGCTGCAGCACAATGAGCATAATCGTGGACAGCGTGACGATCCACAGCAGCGCGTAGCCAAACTGCGAGCCCGCGGCCATATTGGAGGCCCAGTTGCCCGGGTCGATAAAGCCGACGGTCACGAGCAGCCCGGGGCCGATATGCCGCGCGATGTCTAGACCTCCGTGACCGCCGGTGCGTCGGGAGCCAAAATGATGTTTGAGATGGTTGAGCATGGTGAGCTCCTGCGTGCCGTTTGCTTGACGCCGCAAAGGATACCCGTTTTAGGTTCAAAAGTTAACCAAGACCAACAAAATAGTTGTATTTGAATAGGATGGCGCAAGGGGACTGCCGAAATGTCTCGATCTGTAACAACTGGGGATGGAAATTGGGCCTAGCTGTTACAGATCGAGACAGGAAGAAATGGTCCTATGGAAAATCTCGATTTGTAACAGCTGACCGCCAAAACCGGCCCTTCGTGTTACAGATCGAGACAAACCAAAACCGTCCCGCAGAAAATCTCAATCTGTAACATCTAGGCGCCAAAATCGGCTCCTCCTGTTACAGATTGAGATGTTTGAAGCGGTGAGTTTACAGGTCGAACTTGGGCGCTGACGTACACGTTTGATAGCAAGACGTTGATGGCCGGCGTGCGTTACGCGATTGTTTCGAAACGGGCGGGAAACACAACGATGCCCCGATGCTCCTACTATGCCTATTCAACTGACTGTCTAAATATCTAGGGGAGGATCGCGATGCAGGCAGATTCCGCTCAGCAGCAGGGCCTTTATCGCCCCGAATTCGACCACGATGCATGTGGCATCGGCGCGCTTGCCGATATCAACGGTGAGCGCCATCACCAGATTCTGGACGACGCGCTGTCCATTCTGGTCAACTTGGAGCACCGCGGCGGTACGGGACTCGAGAAGAACACCGGCGACGGCGCCGGCATCCTGTTCCAGGTTCCGCATCACTTTTTCCGCAAAGAGGCCCAAAAGTGCGGCCAGATTCTGCCGGCAGAGGGCGACTATGGCGTGGCCATGCTGTTCTTCCCGCAGGACGACAAGGGCGTAGAGGATGCCCGCCGCGTGTTTGAGGAGGGCTGCGCCGAGGCCGGCGTGCCGCTGCTCTTTTGGCGCGAGGTGCCCGTCGACCCGCACGACCTGGGCGAGACGGCTCGCGCCTGCATGCCCACTATCCTGCAGGCCTTCCTGGGCCGTCCGGACGACACGCCCGCCGGCGATGCCTTCGAGCGTCGCCTGTACGTGTGCCGCCGCACCATCGAAAAAAAGGCCGACGCCGAGTTTGCCCTGCGCGACAAGATCTTCTATGTGTGCTCCATGAGCTCGCGCACCATCGTGTACAAGGGCATGCTGGTCGCCACGCAGATGCGCCGCTTCTTCATCGACCTCAACGACGCCGCCGTCAAAACGGCCGTGGCGCTCGTCCACTCGCGCTACTCCACCAACACCACGCCCAGCTGGGAGCGTGCGCACCCCAACCGCTTTATCATTCACAACGGCGAGATCAATACCCTCAAGGGCAACGTCAACTGGATTCGCGCCCGCGAACCCAACCTGTACAGCCCCGTGCTGCAGCACGATCTTGAGCGCGTGATGCCCATCATCAACCGCGAGGGTTCCGACTCCGCGATTCTGGACAACGTGCTCGAATTCTTGGTCATGAACGGTCGCCCGCTCACGCGTGCCGCGTCCATGTTGCTGCCCGAGCCGTGGGACCACAACGATAGCCTGAGTGAGGAGCGCCGCGCCTACGACGCTTACCAGTCCATGCTCATGGAGCCGTGGGACGGTCCTGCCGCTATCGCCTTTACCGACGGCCGTACCCTGGGCGCCGCCCTCGACCGTAACGGCCTGCGCCCAGCTCGCTACTACGTGACGCGCGACGGCCGCTTTATGCTGGCGAGCGAGGTGGGCACCATCGAGGTGCGCCCCGAGAACATCCTGACGAGCGGCTGCTTGGGACCGGGTCAGATGCTCGAGGTCGACTTTGCCCGCGGCCGCGTGATCTACAACGACGAGCTGCGCGCCCGTTACGCCAAGGAAAAGCCCTACCGTGATTGGATTGCCGAGGAGACGCTGACCGTCGACGCGCTCGATGAACCCGCCGCGCCCGCGTCCGCCGAGGATGCCGAGGTGCCCGCCGCTGTGCGCATGGCCAAGCTCGGCTACCACTGGGATGACGTCGACGAGGTCGTGCGTCCTATGGCCCAGCAGGGCAAGGCCCCGCTCGCCTCGATGGGCATCGACGCGCCGCTGGCTTGCCTGTCCAAGAAGACGCGTTCGTTCTTTGACTACTTCTATCAGCTGTTCGCTCAGGTCACGAACCCGCCCATCGACGCCCTTCGCGAGCACATGGTGACTTCGACCACGCTCTACCTGGGCAACCACGGCAACCTGCTCGAGGATTCCCGCACGGCCTGTCAGCTGGTGCGCTTGGAGCGCCCATTGCTCAACGAGGAAGAGTTCGAGCATATCTGTGCCATCGACCGTGTTGGCTTTAAGACCCGTCGTTTCCGTGCCGTCTACCGCCGCGATGCCGGCGAGGGCGCGCTGCAGACTGCGCTCAAACAGCTTGCCGAGGACGTCGAGGCCGCGGTTCGCGACGGCGTGAACATTGTGGTGTTGAGCGATCGTGCCGCTGCGGGCGAGGTGCCCGTGCCGTCGCTGCTCGCTGTGGGCTGCGTGCACAACCACCTGATCCGCGCCGGCGTGCGTACCTTTGCCGATATCGTGGTGGAGTGCGGCGACGCCGTGTCCCCGCATGACTTTGCGGCGCTGGTGGGCTACTCCGCGAGCGGCATCTATCCGTACAACGCACATGCGTGCATCCGCGATCTGGCGGCACGCGGCGACCTGGACGTGACGGCCGAGCAGGGCATCGCCAACTACAACAAGGCTGCGACCGCCGGCATCGTCTCCATCATGTCCAAGATGGGCATCTCCACGGTGCAGAGCTACCATTCGGCGCAGATCTTCGAGGCCGTGGGCTTTACGCCGGAGTTCGTCAACGCGTACTTCGCCGGCACGGTGAGCCGCGTGGGCGGTATGGGTGTCGAGGACGTCGAGCACGAGCAAAACGAGCGCTACGACGCCGCGCTCGCTATCCTTAAGAGCCCGGCTCCCGATCAGCTGCCCACGCTGGGTCTGACCAAGTGGCGCCCGCTCGGCGGCGAGGATCACCTGATCGATCCGCAGGCTGTCTACTTGCTGCAGACCGCCTGCCGCGAGGACAGCTACGACACCTTTAAGGAGTACAGCGCCCGCCTGCACCGCACCGGCCGCGCCGTGCGCCTGCGCGACCTGCTGGACTTTGATGCCAGCGGCCGTACCCCGGTGGCACTCGACGAGGTCGAGCCCGCGTTCAACATCGTCCGCCGCTTTAACACCGGCGCCATGTCGTACGGCTCCATCAGCAAAGAGGCACACGAGTGCATGGCCATCGCCATGAACCGCCTGCACGGCCGTTCCAACTCCGGCGAGGGCGGCGAGGATCCGCGTCGCGAGACCCCGCTGGCTAACGGCGACTCCAAGAACTCCGCCATCAAGCAGGTGGCAAGCGCGCGCTTTGGCGTGACGAGCCGCTACCTGTGCAGCGCCTTCGAGATTCAGATCAAGATGGCCCAGGGCGCCAAGCCCGGCGAGGGCGGCCACCTGCCCGGCAAGAAGGTCTACCCCTGGATTGCCGAGGTCCGTCAGTCCACGCCCGGCATCGGCCTGATCTCGCCTCCGCCGCATCACGACATCTACTCCATCGAGGACCTGGCCGAGCTCATCTTTGACCTTAAGAACGCCAACCCCGGCGCACGCGTGTCGGTCAAGCTGGTCAGCGAGGCCGGCGTCGGCACCATCGCCACCGGTGTGGCCAAGGGCGCTGCCGACAAGATCTTGATCAGCGGCCACAATGGCGGCTCGGGTGCCGCTGCTCGCGATTCGATCTGGCACGCCGGTCTGCCGCTGGAGCTTGGCCTTGCCGAGGCCCAGCAGACGCTGCTGCAAAACGGCCTGCGCTCGCGCGTGGTGCTCGAGGCCGACGGCAAGCTCATGGACGGCACCGATGTTGCCGTCGCCTGCCTGCTGGGCGCCGAGGAGTTTGGCTTTGCGACCATGCCGCTCATCTCGATGGGCTGCCTCATGCAGCGCGACTGCCAGCAGGATACCTGCCCCGCCGGCATCGCCACGCAAAACTGCCGCTTGCGTCGCGGCTTCCGCGGCAAGCCCGAGCACGTCGAGCACTTTATGCTCTTTGTTGCCGAGCAACTGCGCGAGGTCATGGCGAGCCTGGGCTTCCGCACCGTCGACGAGATGGTCGGCCATCCCGAGTGCTTGCGCCAGATCGAGGTCCCGGGCAACCGCAAGGCTAACCTGCTCGATCTGTCGCCCGTGCTGGCGAGCGCGACCTGCGAGTTCGGTGCCCATATTCCGGGCGCCGACGGTCGCCACTTCCTGCCGCAGATGGCTGCGGACAGCGAGCTCGATAAGACGCTCGACTCCACGTTGTTTGTGCCCTATACGGCCGATGCCCGTGCGCACCTGCGTCCGATTCGTTTCCGTGCCGATATCGCCAACGTCAACCGCTGCGTGGGCACCATCCTGGGCAACGCGGTGACCAAGGCTCATCCCGAGGGCCTGCCCGCCGGCTCCATCACCATCGATTGCGATGGTTCGGCCGGTCAGAGCTTTGGCGCCTTCCTGCCGCGCGGCATTACGCTCAACGTGTGCGGTGACGCCAACGACTACTTTGGCAAGGGCCTTTCGGGCGGCGAGGTGTCTGTGCGCCCCAACCCGCATGCGACCTACAAGTTCGACGAGAACATCATTGTGGGCAACGTTGCGTTCTTTGGCGCTACGAGCGGCCGCGGCTTCATTAACGGTCTGGCGGGCCAGCGCTTTGGCGTACGCAACTCCGGTGCCACCGTGGTGGTCGAGGGCTGCGGCAACCATGGCTGCGAGTACATGACGGGCGGTCTGGCGCTCATCTTGGGCGAGGTCGGGCAGAACTTTGCCGCCGGCATGACGGGCGGCGTGGCCTATGTCTTTGACCAATACGGCACGCTCGATGCCCGTGTGAACCACGAGAGCGTTGAGCTCAAGGCCCCGACGGCCGACGAGCTGGCGCAGATTCGTGCGCTCATCCAGGAGCACGTGGACGCGACGCAGAGCCCGCGCGGCATTAAGCTGCTTTACAGCTTTGAGACGATGAGCAAGCACTTTGTGAAGGTCATTCCGACCGAGTACGAGCGCGTGTTGGCGATTGTCGCCGCCGCCGAGGCCATCGGTAAGACGCATGCGCAGGCCGAGGAGCTGGCGTTTGACATTGTGACCGGTCGCGCCGACGCTGCCGATGTCGCTCGCTTCGATGTGGCGGGTGGTGTGCCCGCCGCCGCCAGCTCTGTTGCTTCGACCAAGAAGGAGGCGTAAGTGCCATGGGTAAGCCCGGTGCTTTTCTTGATATCGATCGCGTGGCCCACGAGCTTCGCCCCGTGGAGGAGCGCAGCCGCGATTTCGATCCGCTGTACGTGGAGCTCGACGACGACGCACGTCGTGCCCAGGCGAGCCGTTGCATGATGTGCGGTGTGGCGTTTTGTCAGATGGGCGCGAGCTTTGGCAAGGCACGCCCGAGCGGCTGCCCGCTGCACAACCTGATTCCCGAGTGGAATGAGCTGGTGTACCGCGGCCGCTGGGACGAGGCTGCCGAGCGTCTGTCGCTCACCTCGCCCATGCCTGAGTTTACGAGTCGCGTGTGCCCGGCACTGTGCGAGGCCGCGTGCAACCTGGGCTCGGTCGACGGCCAGCCCACGACGATTCACGACAACGAGCGTGCGATCAGCGACCATGAGTGGGCCAACGGCGGCCCGCGTCGCTTTGAGCCGGCAGGGGAGGGCGCACCCACGGTTGCCGTGGTTGGTTCCGGCCCGGCTGGTCTGGTGGCTGCATGGGAGCTTGCGCGTCGCGGCGCCCGCGTGACGGTGTTTGAGCGCGACGACCGCCCGGGCGGTCTGCTCATGTACGGCATTCCCAACATGAAGCTCGAGAAGTCTGTGGTCGAGCGTCGCGTGGCGCTCATGCGCGAGCTGGGCATTGTGTTTGAGCTGGGTGCTGACGTGAGCGATCCCAAGGTTACCGCCAAGCTCGATGACTTTGACGCCGTCGTGGTGGCTGTCGGCGCCCGTGCTCCGCGTGGGCTTTCGGCTGCGAACATTGATGCCCCGGGCGTGGTGTACGCCGTGGACTACCTGACGGCTTCGACCGTCTCGGTGCTCGATGGCGGCGAGCCTGCTATTGACGCGCGCGGCCTGGACGTCGTGGTCATTGGCGGTGGCGATACCGGCAACGACTGCGTGGGTACCGCGGTGCGTCAGGGCGCGCGCAGCGTGCGCCAGTTTGAGTTCTTGCCGGCTGCGCCCGATAAGCGCGCGGTAGGCAACCCCTGGCCGCAGTGGCCCAACGTTAAGAAGACCGATTACGGCCAGCAGGAGGCTATCGCTGCGATGGGTGGCGAGATGCGTGCCTGGGGCGTGGATACGCTCGAGGTGCTGCTGGACAAGAAGGGTGCGGCTGCGGGTTTGCGCGTGGTCGATTTGGATTGGTCGGCCGGCAAGCCCGAGCGCATTGTGGGCTCCGAGCACGAGGTGCCGGCGCAGCTGGTGTTGATCGCGTGCGGCTTTACGGGTCCCGAGCACGGCGTGTTCGATGCGGTGGGCGTGCCTGTTGCCACCGCTGGTCGTCCGCTGCCGGTGATGGCTGCCGAGGGCTCGCACCTCGCGACTCGCACGGAGGGTGTCGCCGCGGATGCCGCACCGGTGTACGTGGCCGGTGACGCCCGCAACGGCAGCTCGCTCGTGGTGAGTGCTATGGCCGATGCCCTGGCCTGCGCAGCCGAGGTCGCCGAGGCGCTGGAGCTGTAAAGTAGTCATTTAAGAACGTCCCCAATGGCTAGTCATTTTTTGTCTAGTCGTTGGGGACACTCTTTGCGAGCGATTTGCTCGTTTGTCGACGTACGGGTGTTCATTTGTCGACTTCTTGGGCTGTGGTCACCTGTTGTTTCTGTGGTGGCTGCGGGCATCTGGCTCAAAAGGGCGGGTTGGCTGTCTATGTCTACCTGCGGTTTTGTTGCGGTGGACTCATTCGGTCAAGTGTCCCGTCAAGTGTTTGGTTAGCATCTGGTTTGCAGTCGAAGGCCTATTTTGCCCGCGCTTGCCTCGGTTGCCCACCCTCCTCGTAAGCTCAAATTGAGGTCCATCAGTTTGAGGAGGATGCCATGACTGACCAAGTTTTTGATCGAGCGCAGCTGGCCGAGGCCGTCGGCAACGATATTGCCGACATGGCTCACTTTTGGATGCTGCGGAAGTTTCAATTTCTGGAGCCGGCGCGCGAGCAGTTCGAGATTATCGTCGATCCGTGGCTCAGCTATTGCGAGGAACCATCTCAAAACGAAATCATGGCCTACAACATGGCGTTTACCGATTGGCTGCTGTTTGAGCGCCCCTATTACCACGGCAAGACGCTGTTGGAGCTGTATGTGGACGAGCCGCCAGCGTCAATTTCTTCTGCTTCGCTCGGGCGACTTAAGCAGGTGCGTGACACGCAGTATTTCTCGCGCTTTGGCATTTTGGACAAGGATTCCGCGACTGGCATGGTCGTGCTGAAGGACACGCGCACTGACTGTCGCTTTGACGCCTACGACCCACATGTCGTGCAAAAGGAGCACTGGAGCGACGGCGCGATTGCGGTGCGACTCGCGTGCGTCGACGATGTCTGGCTGACGGCGGGGCAGCTCTACCTGTATGATATCGCGCGCCTGAGCGACACGGCGGTCGACGGGCCGGGCGCGGTGCATCCCGAGGACCTGGAGGACGGTTTCGACACCTCGTGCATCAGCTTCTTTTTGCGCCTGGTCCGCGACATCATGGGTGCCCAGGGGCGGTACGTAAAGTCCCTCAACATCTATGAGCAGGAGTGGGAGTAGGGGATGTGACTGGCGTCGCCTGCTGCCCTGACTTTGTCTCAATCTGTAACGTTTAGGGACAAAAAACCGGTCTACCTGTTACAGATCGAGACGTTTGGCACCTGGTTGGGGGGAATGTCTCAATCTGTAACATCTAGCGGCCAAAAGTTGGTCTTCCTGTTACAGATCGAGACGTTTGTCGGCGGCGGCAACGGTGACGATGGTCCAGTTATCCGATGTGGTGATGGAAGTGTCTAATACCGTTTTCAAACACAAGCATACGACTCGCAACACGTTGGCGCGGAATAGGATGCTCGCGCGACTCACGGAGGCGACCGAGCAAGGTGCGCTGCTCGCAACGCATGACAATGCCGAGCTCATGTGGCTACGGCGTCATGTTGGAACCGACGATATCGCGGAACCCGAGCCGTATTTGTTCTGCTTTCAACATGATTGGGGTGTACTGACGCCGGCGGAGCGAACGCTGCGTACCATCAAAGGGCTTGCAGAGTTTCATCCCGATTGGGCGTTTTGGGGCTATGACGCGGCGCTTTTGTGGGGTCTGGAGGTGCCGAATGATCTGCTTGGGTCGCGTTTTCTTGTTAAGACGGGTTGTTCGGTGACGTTGAGCGGCGGGTGCAGGTTGTTGCGTCCGCAGATGGCGGGCGCACTCGAGCATGTTGATGGCGTGCGGGTGACGTCGTTTTGGCGCACGGTGGAGGATTGCCTACTGCGTGCGCCGTTCTCCTACGGGTTGGCGATTGCCGATTCTGCACTGCGGGCGAAAGGCGTATCACGTGGGGATTTGTGCGAGCGCCTCCGCGCCGATTGCGAGGGCAGGCGAGGGTATCGCAGGGCACAGGTGATTGCGTCGTATGCGGACGGGCTGTCTGAAAACGGCGGCGAGTCTCGGTTCCGAGCATTCTTTATTGCGTACGGCTTTCCGGTTCCGGAGCTGCAGGTGGAGTTTCGCGACCCGCTCGATCCGAGCCAGGTGTTTCGCGTCGACTATTTTTGGCGGCTCGAGGACGGGACGTGTGTCATCGGCGAGCTCGACGGAAAGGGGAAGTACACCTTGCAGAGCGGCGAGGGTCGGGAGTCGGTTGACCCATTCGTGGCAGAGCGTCAGCGGGAATCTCATCTGACAATGCTCGGGCATAAGGTGCTTCGGTTTACGTTTAACGAACTCAAAGACCCGGGGAAGCTGGTCGAGAAAATGAGGCTGGCGGGTATTCCTCGGCAGGTTGAATTGGCTGAGGAGTGGAGATGCCAGTGGTATGGGCGCTGAGAGGTTTTGTCTCGATCTGTAACGTTTAGAGGCTGTTTGAGCTCGTAATTGTTACAGATCGAGACAAGCCGGTGAAACGTCGACCGAATGTCTCGATCTGTAACAACAAGGGGCCTAATAACCCTGTACCTGTTACAGATCGAGACATTTCCCTGGTGTCGCTGGGGTGGGACTGCAACGTGTTCCGTCTCCCCACATCCCCTCTTCCTTCCGTTAACCGATGCGTCTGCAGCAATCCAGCGGGACTAGGTGATAATGGACAAATGTTCAAGTTAATCGTGAGGGAGGAGCTCGATATGGCATCTGCCGATCGTTCCACGTTGTTTATCAATGCGACCGTTCTGGATGGTTCGGAGCATATGGAGCCGCAGCCCGATATGGCCGTGGCCGTCGAGCGTGGCATCATCACCTGGATGGGGCCGAGTGCTGTGGCGCAGGCGCCTGCAGGTGCCGAGGTCATCGACCTGGCAGGGGCGTTTCTCATGCCGGGTCTCATCAATATGCATGTGCATCTGTGCGGCTCGGGCAAACCGGTCTCGGCGGGCGATGCGGGCGCGCTGATGAAGAAGCTCGACAATCCCGTGGGACGCGCCATCGTCCGCCACATCCTCAAGGGCAGCGCCCAACAGCAGCTGGCAAGCGGCGTGACCACGGTGCGCGGCGCAGGCGACCCGCTGTTTGCCGACATCGCCGTGCGCAACGCCATCGACGCCGGCAAGTATCAGGGTCCGCGTCTGGTGGCACCGGGAACTGGCGTCACGGTGCCGGGTGGCCACGGCGCGGGCCTCTTTGCGCAGGTGGCCAACAGCCCTACCGAAGCGGCCGAGCAGGTGCGCGACCTGTATGCGCGCGGTGCCGATGTCATCAAACTGTTCGTGACGGGTGGCGTGTTCGATGCGACCGAGGTGGGCGAGCCGGGCGTGCTGCGCATGCCGGTCGATGTCGCCGCGGCGGCGTGCAAGGCGGCGCACGAGGTCGGTCTTCCGGTCATGGCCCATGTCGAGAGCACCGAAGGTGTGAAGGCCGCGCTTCAGGCCGGTGTCGACACAATCGAGCACGGCGCTCCGATGACCCCCGAGATCCTGGAGCTGTACCGCGGCGCCGCGGGAACACAGCTCGAGGGACGCGCGCCGAGCGTGACCTGCACGATTAGTCCGGCGCTGCCGTTTGTACTGCTCGATCCGGAAAAGACCCATTCGACCGACACGCAAAAGAAGAACGGCGACATCGTGTGTTCGGGCATTATCGAGAGCGCCCGTGCTGCACTGGAAGCTGGCGTTAAGGTGGGCCTGGGCACGGACTCGAGCTGCCCGTTCGTGACGCAGTACGACATGTGGCGCGAGGTGGCCTATTATGCCAAGTACGTGGGCGTGAGCAACGCGTTTGCGCTGCATACGGCCACGCAAGTCAATGCTGAGCTACTGGGCCTGGGCGACGAGACCGGCACGATTGAGTGCGGCAAGGCGGCCGACATTTTGGTGACGCGCGAGAACCCGCTCGATGACCTGTGCGCTCTGCGTGAGCCAATGCACGTGATGTGCCGCGGCAACCTGGTACGCAAACTCAAGGTGAAGCGTATTCCCGAGGTGGACGCCGAGCTCGACGCGATTATGGCCATGCCTGCCGAAGCGCTGGCCGAGGAGCTCGCCCGCGACGGCGTGGCATAGGTGTGACAAAGGGACGGCCCCTATGCCGCGTTCAAAAAAGCCGAGGTCTCAACACGAGGCCTCGGCTTTTATTTTTCCTATGGTGTAGCTGCTAGGAGCGCGTTTCCATCTTGGCGTGGCACTTGGGGCAGGTGACGCGGATCTTGCCCTTACCCTTGGGGACGGACAGCATCTGACCGCAGTTAGGGCACTTAAGGTAGGCCGTGGTCTTGCGGCCCTTCCACATCTTCTTGGCCGTTCGCTTGGCGCGCTCAAAGTCTTCCTTGCTGGTGCCGGCCGCGCGCGAGGCGTTGGCAGCCGCGGCGCCGCCACCTAAGCTGGCGACGAACTTGCCCAGGCCGGGGACGTTTGCGGTCGCCGTGACAAAGGCATCGTTCTCCTTGCGGCGCGCGTCGATGTTTTTGGACAGGCCGCGCAGCACGCCGAGCACGATCACGGCGATGGCGATCCAGCTGAGCCACTGAATACGGGCCATCGATCCGATCATCGCGATGATGATGCCGGCAAAACCCATTACGATGGTGAGTTCATCGGCGCCATTGCGACCCTTCATAAAGTCATTCATGCACATTGCCTTTCGTTCGATATGCTGCACGCCTTTATACCCGATTTAGAGCAAGGGGGACAGGTATGCTTGCACCAGTGTGGTGCAAGCATACCTGTCCCCAGAACACCAAGACGGTGCAAAGAAGATTGTTCCCAATGCCCCAATTACTTGGAGAGCTTGTCGACGACGCGTTCAATCTCGGCAAGCTTGGCGGCCTTGAGCTCCTCGTCGCCCGATTCGATTGCCGAAGTCACGCAGCCTTCGATATGCGCCTTGAGTACGTCGGCGTTGATGCGCGCGAGGAGCGCCTGTGTGGCCATGAGCTGCGTAGAAATATCGACGCAGTAGCGGTCCTCATCGACCATCCGCAGGATGCCGTCGATCTGACCGCGTGCCGTCTTGAGCATGCGGGTCACCGATTTATGGTCTGCCATCATGGCGGGTTCTCGTTTCTGATCGGGGTGCGCGTGGGTCGTTACGCGGCAGTTACGGACAGAGCGTGGAACTTCTCGCCCGCGGCCTCGACGGCGGCGGCGAGCTGCTCGGCGGTCACGGTGTCGGCGCACTCCACCTGTACGGTCTGAGTCTCGTGATCGGCATCGGCGTCGGTCACGCGGGCAACGTTGAGCAGTGCCGTCTCGACAGTAGCGTCGCAGTGGCCGCACATAAGGCCGGAAGTCTTGATTGTGTAACGCATGGATATTCCTCTCTGTTGTGTCGGCTTTCCCAGGCACCCGACCTTGACCTTCAAGCCGTCGCTCGCGTACCAAAGTACGCGTCGCTCCTCTTTCAGGTCAATCTCGGGCACCTGGAAAACCCGTTCTAAATGGACTTAATGGTGAGCCTATTTTGCCACTTTAGGCTTAAAGGATTTCAGGCGCAGCGCATTGCTTACGACGCACACGCTCGACAGGCTCATGGCCGCAGCGCCAAACATCGGCGAGAGCTGCCAGCCGGTGAGCGGGAAGAACGCGCCCGCGGCGAGCGGAATGCCGATGCCGTTGTAGAACAGTGCCCAGAACAGGTCCTGCTTGATGTTGCGGATCGTGGCGCGCGATAGCTCGATGGCGCGGGCGACGTCCATGAGGTCGCTGCGCATGAGCACCACGTCGGCACCCTCCTTGGCGATGTCGGCGCCGGTACCGATGGCAAGGCCCACATCGGCGCGCGCCAGGGCGGGGGAGTCGTTGATGCCGTCGCCCACCATGGCCACCATGCTGCCCGCATCCTGCAGTTCACGCACGTGGCGTTCCTTGTCGGCGGGAAGAACGTCGGCGATAACCTGCTCGCTGGTGAGTCCCACGCGGCGGGCGATGGCCTCTGCCGTCACGCGGTTGTCACCGGTGAGCATGTGCACGTCGACGTCGAGCTTGCGGAGCGCGGCGATGGCCTCGGTGCTCGTCTCTTTGACCTCGTCAGCCACGGCGATGGTACCGACAAGCTCGCCGTTCTTGGCAAAGAACAGCGGCGTTTTTCCCTCGGCAGCGAACTGCTCGGCAAGACCGGCGGGCACCTCCGCGCCCAGCTCGTCCATCAGACGAACGTTGCCGGCGGCGATGGCGTTTTGCCCCTCGCGCGCCGTGACGCCGCGACCGGGCACGGCGGCAAAGTCCTCGACCATGCGCGCGACGATTCCGCGCGTCTCGCACTTGGCCATAATCGCCTCGGCCAGTGGGTGCTCACTCTGGCGCTCTAGTGCGGCGGCAAGCTTGAGCAGCGCCTTTTCGCTCATAACAGGCGAGCCGTCGGCGCGCGCGGCAACCACAATATCGGTCACGGCCGGCTTGCCGCGGGTGACGGTGCCCGTCTTATCGAGCACCACGGTGCCCACGCTGCGCAGATTCTCCAACGCCTCGGCGCTCTTAAACAGAATGCCCATCTCGGCGCCCTTGCCGGTGCTCACCATGATGGCGACGGGCGTGGCCAGGCCCAGCGCGCACGGGCAGCTGATCACCAACACGGCCACGGCGGAGGTGAGCGCCTCGTTCACGCTGCCGGTCAGCGCCATCCACGTCACAAAGGTCACGGCCGAGATCGCAAACACCACGGGCACAAACACGCCGGCGACCTTGTCGGCCAGGCGGGCGATAGGCGCCTTGGTGGCGTTGGCGTCCTCGACGAGCTGGATGATCTTGGCGAGCGACGTGTCGGCGCCCACGCGTGTGGCGCGGAAGGTAAACGATCCGGTGCGGTTGACGGTGGCGGCGTTGACGGTGTCGCCGGCGGCTTTTTCCACGGGGATGGACTCGCCGGTGAGCGCGCTCTCGTCCACGGCCGAGCTGCCCTCGAGCACCACGCCATCGACGGGGACGGACTCGCCGGGGCGCACGCGCAGGACCTGGCCGGGAAGGATGGCGTCGACGTCCACAGTGGCCTCGCTGCCGTCATCGGCAACGACGGTCGCGGTCTTGGGCGCCAGGTCGATGAGCGCTTCGATCGCGCCGCCGGTCTTGGATTTGCTGCGCGTCTCGAGGTATTTGCCCACTGTGACGAGCGACAGGATGGTGCCGGCGCTCTCAAAATACAGGTTGTCCATGCTCGTCATCATGGCTTCGTGCACCTGACCTGCGGCTAGCTGGTCGGCCATGATGAACATGGCGTAGAGCGACCAGGCGATCGACGCGGTGGCGCCGACGGCGATGAGAGCGTCCATGGTGGGCGCGCCGTGCACGAGCGACTTGAAGCCGTTGATAAAGTACGCGTCGTTGACATAGACGATGGGGATGAGCAGGACGAGCTCGGTGAGGGCGAGCGTCATGCTGTGGGTGTGGTCGGTGAAGACGCCGGGCAGTGGCCAACCGAGCATGTGCCCCATGCCTATGTAGAACAGCGGGATGAGGAATGCGATCGAGACGATGAGGCGGGTGCGCATGGCAGAGGCGGCGGCCTCCAATTTTTTGGTGGGCGACTCCATGTGGGCGGCGCCGGACCTGGCTTGCACGCTGCCGTTTGAGCCAGCGGCGCCGGTGCCCGCATCGACGGACGAGGCCGAGTAGCCCGCGCGGTCGACGGCGGTGCAGATATCGTCGGAGGTGACCTGCGCGGGGTCATAGTCGACCATCATGGAACCAGCGAGTAGGTTGACCGCGACGCTTTGGACGCCGTCGAGTTTGCTTACGGCGCGGTCCACGTGCGCCTGGCAGGCGGCGCATGTCATGCCGCCCACGTCGAACTTATCTTGAGCCATGGCTTCTCCTTTCTGTAGTTCGGTGTTGGAATTGTTAACCTGCCGATACTATACACCCATACCCCCTGGGGGTGTCCAGTATAGAAAGAAATGTATGACATTTCGTTACAGATGAGGGTGGCTGCTCAATCGTTGGCAGCTCATGTCAAACATCTCGATCTGTAACATCTAGCGGGGGAAATGACCTCTAACTGTTACAGATCGAGATTATGTTTTGCGATGTTTGAGTTCGTCTCAATCTGTAACGTGTAGACCCGGTTTTGTCTCGTAACTGTTACAGATTGAGACAATCGGTCCCGTCCACCCCGTCATCTGTGGTTTACGTGGGGGCATGCGAAGCGCGGGTATACTAACCGGCGGCGAATCTGCTCCATCGCTTAGGGCCGCTGCGTCTGGACGGCGCGTGATAGGGCTGCCAAAGCGATCGCCAGCGTGCTGAGCAACGTCCTCTCTGTGCGCACCTGTTTTGTATGTATTAGCGCACTACCAAGCACGCCCCGCGCGGCTGCATGCCGTGCCCATAACGCGTGCAGATAAGGAACAACAACATATGCGTAATTCTGTATCTGACGTCACGGACGCCGAGATTCTGGACGAGACCCGCGAGGCCATGACCCAGGCTGCCTTCGATGCTGCCGACGAGGCCAATGCTGCCCAGGCCGTCGAGTCCGCGACCGAGAACCTGCCCGCCTTTGACGAGCTGGGTCTTTCGGACGAGATGCTTCGTGCCATCGAGAACCTGGGCTACACGGCACCCACGCCCGTGCAGGCCGGCTCGATCCCCGTGGTGCTCGAGGGCCGCGACCTGCTTGCCGCCGCTCAGACCGGCACCGGCAAGACGGCTGCCTTTTTGCTGCCGACCATGAACAACCTGGAGCACATCGCTCCGCCCAAGCCCGTGCGCGAGCGTGGCGGCCGCAACCGCCGTCGCGGTGCCAAGAAGCCCGAGGGCAACGGCCGCGGCCCCGTGATGCTCGTCATCACCCCCACGCGCGAGCTCGCACAGCAGATCGACGAGGTCGCGAGCAAGATTGCCGACGTCACCGGCCATGTAGCCGTGACCGTCGTGGGCGGCGTGAGCTACAAGCCGCAGACCGCGGCGCTCAAGTACGGCTGCGACATCCTGGTCGCCACGCCGGGCCGTCTGGTCGATCTGATTGAGCAGGGCGCTTGCCACCTGAACGAGGTCAAGGTGCTGGTGCTCGACGAGGCCGACCGCATGCTCGACATGGGCTTTTTGCCCGCCGTTCGCCGTATTGTGCGCGAGACGCCGGCCGAGCGCCAGACGCTGCTGTTCTCGGCCACACTCGACGAGGAGGCCGTGGGCGAGATTACCGACCTGGTGAGCGATCCGGCCCGCGTGGAGATCGCGCCCGCCACGTCGACCGCCGACACTGTCGACCAATTTGTGTTCCCGGTCTCTATCGAGGCCAAGAATAACCTGCTGCCCGAGTTCCTCAAGAAGGAGGGTCCGGAGCGCACGATCGTCTTTATGCGCACCAAGCACCGCGCCGACAGCTGCTGCCGTCGTCTGGAGCGTAAGGGCATCAAGGCCGCCGCGATTCACGGCAACCGTAGCCAGGCCCAGCGCGAGCGCGCGCTCTCGGCCTTCCGCGACGGCACCGTCGACGTGCTGGTGGCAACCGACGTTCTCGCTCGCGGCATCGACATCAGCGACGTGCGCTATGTCGTGAACTTTGACGTGCCGGCCGAGCCGACCGACTACATCCACCGCATTGGCCGTACGGGCCGTGCCGGCGAGCTGGGCTGGGCCATCACATTTGTGACCGAGCAGGACGTCGACGAGTTCTACGAGATCGAGAAGCTCATGGACAAGACGGCCGACATCTACGAGGCCGGCGACTTGCATGTGGGTCCCAATCCGCCCACCGTTGATCCCGAGCGCGATCCTGCGGCCTTTAAGGTGAAGAAGAAGACCAAGCGCGGCAAGTCCAAGAGCAAGAAGAAACTTGAGCAGGCGCGTCGCGACGGCAAGCGCAACGGCGACGATTACGGCGACGTGGCCGGTCGTTCAAACCGCGGCCGCGACGAGCACCGTGGCGACGGCGAGCGTCCGAGCCGTCCCAAGCGCGGCGGCAAGACCCGCGTGCGCGAGGGCGTTCAGGCTCGCGTGGACGAGGCTGTGGAGAGCGTGGCCCGCGAGGTGGCTGCCGAGGAGCGTGGCGGTGCTGCTGCCGTCGAGCAGGCCCCGCGCGGCAACCGTGCCGAGCGCCGTGCCAAGCAGTTCCAGGGCGAAGCGCACCGCCGTCGTCGTGAAGACGAGGACCGTGGCGGTCGTCGTCGTGTTGAGCGCGAAGACGAGGGCCGCGGTTCGCGCGGTGGCAAGCGCGGTTCGGGTGACCGTCGTCGCTCCGGTCGTGATGGCGAGCGCGGCGGGCGCGATGAGCGCCGTGGCGGCGAAGGCCGTGGCTCGCGTGACGAGCGTGGTACCCGCGGCGGCGAGTCCCGCGGCGGCAAGCGCTTTGACGAGCGCGGAGGCCGCGAGGGTGGCCGCGGTGGCGAGCGTCGCGAGGGCGCTCGTGGCAACGGTGGTCGCAGCGGCGCCGGTCGTTCGAATGAGTCGCGTGATCGTCGCGATCCGCGTGCCAGCCGCGATCGTCGCGATGACTGGCGCAACTACGACGACACCCGCGAGGAGCGCCGTGGCGGCTATCGCGGCGGGCGCGGCGGCAACCAGGCCGGCTCCCGCGGCGGTCGTGCCGGCGGTCGCGATAACCGTGGCAGCTATGGCAACAATCGTGGCGGCAAGCGCGGCGGCAGCTCTCGTCGTCCCGGCGACGGCGGCGGCAAGCGCAAGTAACATACGCATCGCCCACTAGAGCGAGGTGAACCAAGGGCCCTGAGCAACTACGCTCGGGGCCCTTTTTGTTTGCCGTATCCGATCGCTAGTTCAAATGTGATTTCCTCGGGAATGCATCTAGAAGATGCCGTGGGCCTGTTTCCTGCCATGCGGCAATGGGTCCCATGGGGTGTGCCGTGCATTTTTTGGAGTATTCAGCAGCTCTAGCTGGCTGCATACGATTCGGTATTGCCAACGGTGGCCTTCAGATACCCCCTATGAGCGTTTTGAGTTAGATTTCGCCGTTTTTCGAAGCAAAGGTACGTCATTCTCGCTATGTCGGAACCCTAAATGACGCAGCGCCCTACAGTTTTGCCCGCCCGCGGCGGTGCTGGCGCGGTCACGTTGCAGAATACTCCGTTTTTTGCACGGGCCAGGATGGGGTACCTCAGGAGAACACGGCGGTATCCCGTAAATATATACAATCTGTACCGTAATTTATACAAAACGAAGAGGCAGACAGCGTAGGGTGGGTGCATTGGGGTGCTTGGTGCACCAAAACGGGGATCCCATGCGCCGTATACTCTGTCTGAATGTGAAAACGGCTTGACGCGTTGCCTGGCGTAGGGGGAGGGTGCCTCGATGAGCGTATTCGAAATTGTGTTTAGTCCGACGGGTGGAACGCGGAAGGTGTCTGGCCTTGTGGCCGGGGCGCTGGACAAAAAGACCGTTACCGTCGATCTGACCGATAGCGGGCTAGATTTCAGCGCTGTCTCGATGACTGAGGACGACGTGGCCGTAATCTCTGTGCCGGCGTATGCCGGTAGAATCCCGGCTGTGGTGGCTGACCGGTTGGGCATGGTGCGCGGCAACGGGGCTCGGACTGTTTTGGTTTGTGTATACGGAAACCGCGCGTTTGAGGACACGCTCGTAGAGCTGGAGGACGTTGCGAAGCATGCGGGATTCCGGGTAATCGCGGCAGTTGCAGCCATTGCAGAACATTCCATTGCGCGACAGTTTGCTGCCGGTCGTCCGGATGCGCAGGATGCGGCGCAGCTCGCAGAGTTTGCGCAGCAAATTCAGCAAAAGCTGTTGGCTGAGGATACATCCGAGCCTTCTATTCCCGGCAATCGTCCTTATAAACAAGCCAGAGGTCACCGCATGGCACCTGAGGCAACAGAGGATTGCGTCTCCTGCGGCGCATGCGCCGCGGCGTGCCCCGTTTGCGCTATCGACAAGGGCGACCCCAAGCGAGCGGCTGGCGAGGCGTGCATCTCCTGCATGCGCTGCATCGCCGTATGTCCGCGAGGCGCTCGCAAGCTTGATCCCAACAAGCTATCCGCTGTTTCCCAGATGCTGAGCAAGGTTTGCGTCGTGCGGAAGGAATGCGAACTCTTCATCTAGCGCATACGAAATTGGTTCAAAGGGGTCAGAGCAAGGAGTGCCCCTGGGTGCCGGCGGGAAAGGAACGTCCCTAAGTGCCGCCTAAATACCGTTTATCGGAGAAAAAATACCGTTCGCCGGTCATAATGATTGTTCCGGCTTTGGGCTTGTCTACAATAACCCCCGTAAAAGAAATGCGGAAGGTTACCGAGTCCCTCGGACGTGGGCCTAACCAAAGTCTTTGAACGGGTGTGTCTCTTTAGACGCATTCGCTTGATTTTGGTTGGGCTATATTTATGAAGGGACATGCCACCATGGGTTTCTTTTCTCGCCTGATGGGCGGTTCGGATGAGCAGAAGACTGCAACCTCCGAGTTCGAAATTCTCGCTCCCGTTTCCGGCGAGCTTGTTCACCTGGAAAAAACCAACGATCCCGCTTTTAGCAGCCGTGCCGTGGGCGATGGCGTTGCCGTGGTTCCCCAAGAGGGAACGGTGTGCGCTCCCGTTTCCGGCACCGTCGCGGCGCTGTTTCCGACTGAGCACGCGCTGGGCATCATGTCCGACGACAGCTCTGCTCAGGTGATGCTGCATATCGGAATCGACACTGTTAAACTTGAGGGCAAGGGCTTCCATGCGCTTGTTGCTCAGGGTGACCATGTCGACGCGGGCCAGCCCCTCGTCGAGGTCGATTTTGACGCGGTCCGCGCCGCCGGCTTCGATCCCACGGTCTTCGTTATCGTGTGCGAGCGTTCGGAGAACTCGACTCTTCGTGAGCACGCTTCCGGCCCTGTTATTGTTAAAGAGCCTGTCGTCTGGCTTTCCGAGTAAATTCTTGTGGTGGGTACCGTGGTTATCAAGCGAGTTTTCAACAATAACGTCGCAATGGTCACTTCGGACGATGGCTCCGAGCTCATTGTCATCGGTCGAGGCCTCTGCTTTGGCCGTCATGCCGGCGACGCTATCGATGAAGCATCGGTCGAAAAGACCTATGCGCTGCAGGAGGGCACTTCTCAGGATTCGCGTACGATTGACCGCTTGGCACATCTTTTGGAGTCCATCCCCACCGTCAACCTCGTGATTGCCGAGGACATTGTTCAGATGCTCCGTCGAGAGCTCAATGTTGATATCAACGACAAGATCCTCATTGCTCTCGCAGACCATATCGGCCTTGCTTTGGAGCGCGAGCGCAAGGGCGTCTCCTGCGAGAATCCGTTGCTGCTCGAGATCCAGCAGTTCTATCGCAAGGAGCATGCGCTTGCGGGCCGTGCGCTGCAGATTGTCAAGGAGTATATGGGCATCCAGATGAGCGAAGAAGAGCAGGGTTTTATTACGCTGCATATCGTCAACGCCACCATGCCGCAACGCTCCGACCGTCTCATCATCTCGGTCCAGCTTGTTCGCGACGTGCTCGCGATTGTTTCCGAGCACTATGCTACGACCCTTGACGTCACCTCGTTGCCGTACGAGCGTTTCGTTCGCCATCTGCAGTTTTTTGCGCAGCGAGCGCTCGATCCCGCGGCGGGGCAGGTCAATGGCGACGCGCTGTTCCGTATCGATGAAACGGCGTATCCGAGGGCGTTCTCGTGTGCGGAGTCAATTGCCGACCACTTAGCGTCTACCTATAACGTTGTCGTTACCGATGCCGAGAAGAGTTATCTCGCATATCACATTGTTAACCTGCTTGGAGAACCTGGTCTCTAGGCATAACGTGCCCATACATCGATTGATATAAGGCAAGGCTTGCGGTCTTGTCCAGGGCACAGCTATCTCAATTTGCGGAAAAGGAAGGGGAGTACCGCTATGACCGCAAAAAAGAAGTTCAATTTCAAAGCGCCGTTGGAGGTGTTCGCGAAGTCGATCGTTCAGCCGATGATGTATCTCTCGGTTGCCGGCATCCTGCTCATCGTGGGCATCATTCTGACCAACAAGACCATCTGCGCCGTGATCCCTGTGCTGGGCTCCGGTCCGTTCCAGCTTGTGGGCGCCGTTGTCTATCAGTCGCTGATGTTTATCATCAACAACCTCTCGATTCTGTTCTGCGTGGGCATCGCCGGCGCCATGGCAAAGAAGAACAAGGGCCATGCTTCGCTGATTGCCCTGATGTCGTTCTTCCTGTTCCTGCAGGCTAACAACATCGTGCTCAACGCCACCGGCTCTCTTGCCGAAGCGAGCGGCATGCTCGGCCTTACCGGAACCGGCCAGAGCACCGTTATGGGCATCCAGGTGCTCGATACCGGCGTGTTTGGCGGCATCATTCTTGGTTGCATTACCGGTGCCGTGTTCAACAAGTACTCGAACAAGCAGTTCCCCATTGCCCTTTCGATGTTCTCGGGCGTTCGCTTCCCGTTCCTGATCATGATCATCATCTCCTGGATCATGGGCGCTGGCTTCTGCATCGTTTGGCCTCCGGTTCAGGGTGCCATCTCCTCCGTTGCCGGCATCATTAAGGAGTCGGGCAACATCGGTCTGTTCATCTACGGCATGCTCAACAAGCTGCTCGTTCCCACCGGTCTGCACCACCTCATCTACACCCCGTTCCAGTTCTCCGATGTGGGCGGCACCCTTACGCTGGGTGATCAGGTTATCGCCGGCGCCTATCCCATCCGTGTCGCCGAGATGGCAATGACGGGCCAGCCCTTCTCCGATAGCACCTACTTCAACAGCTACACCTTCAACAACCTGTGGCCCTACATCGGTATCGGCCTCGCCTTTATCTTCACCGCTTACAAGGGGAACAAGGATAAGACCAAGGCCGTTATCATCCCGCTGATCATCACTGCCGTGCTCTCCTGTGTCACCGAGCCCATGGACTTCCTCTTTGTCTTTGCCGCTCCTGTGCTCTTTGTCGTTCACTCGGTTCTTTCCGGCATCTTCCTGGTCCTGCTCAAGGTCCTCTCCGTGCCCGCTTCGACTGCAGGCGGCATCATCAACATCGTGGTCTCCAACCTGGTCCTCGGTGTCGACAAGACCAACTGGCCGGTTATGCTGGTGCTCGGAGTCGTCAACGCCGCTCTGTACTTCTTCCTCTTCACCTTCCTTATTAAGAAGCTCAACCTTCACACGCCTGGTCGCGAGGAGGAGTCCGAGCTCGCCGAGTCCGTTGCCGAGGGCGAGGCCGCCGCGTCTGTCGCGGTGAAGCAGGGCGCTGTTGCCGTGGTTCCCGCAGAGGGCGTCGATGCAGGCATCGCCGACCTGGTCGCAGGTCTTGGCGGCAAGGACAACATCGAGGAGCTCGAGAACTGCTTTACGCGTCTTCGCGTGAACGTTAAGAACCCGGACCTCATCGATGAGAGCCTCATCAACCACGTGCCCAACAGCGGCATCAACCGTAACGGCAACAATATCCAGATCATCTTTGGCATGAAGGTCGCCGAGATGCGCGACAAGGTCGAAAACGCAATTGAGAAGGAGCAGTAAACAATGATCATTACTCTGTGTGGTGGCGGATCCACCTTTACCCCCGGCATCGTCAAGTCCATCGCCCTGCGCAAGGACGAGCTCGACGTTGACGAGATTCGTCTGTACGACATCAACGAGGAGCGCCAGCGCAAGATCGGCGTGCTCGTGGACTGGATTCTGCACGAGGACCTCGGCCTGGACATCAAGCTCACGGTGACCACCGACAAAAAGATGGCTTTTACCGACGCGAGCTTCGTGTTTGCCCAGATGCGCGTGGGCGGCTACGCCATGCGCGAGCAGGACGAGAAGATTCCGCTGCGTCACGGCTGCGTGGGTCAGGAGACTTGCGGTTGCGGCGGCCTTGCCTACGGCATGCGCACCATCTTCCCCATGGTCGAGCTGATCGATGACGTCGAGAAGTACGCCAAGAAGGACTACTGGATTCTCAACTACTCCAACCCTGCTGCCATCGTCTCCGAGGGCTGCCGTGTGCTGCGTCCTAACGCTCGCATCATCAACATCTGCGACATGCCGATCGCGATCATCGACGTGGTTTGCGCCGCACTCGATATCGACAAGAAGGATGTCGAGTACGATTACTTTGGCCTCAACCACTTTGGCTGGTTCACCTCGATCCGCCACAAGGGCGAGGAGGTGCTCCCGCAGCTGCGCGAGTACATCAAGGAGCATGAGATTCTGCTGCCCGATTCGTACCTCAAGGGCATGGGCTCGCTGATGTCTAAGAAGCCCGAGGAGACCACCGACGAGCACCCCGAGCAGAACCGCCACACCAAGGGCAGCTGGTACTACGTCTGGAAGGGCGAGTACGAGATCATGGAGTGCTTCCCGGAGTACCTGCCCAACACGTATCTGAACTACTACCTGCAGCAGAAGGAGTTCGTCGAGCATTCCAACCCCGAGCGCACCCGTGCTAACGAGGTTGAGGAGACGCGCGAGAAGAACCTCTTCGACGGCATCGACCACTACGAGAAGACCGGCGAGATCGACGAGAGTACGTTCTATGCGGGCAGCCACGGCGACTGGATTGCCGACCTGGCCATCGCTCTGAAGAACGATACCAAGCAGCGCTTCCTGGTCATTTGCGAGAACAAGGGCGCTATCCCCAACATGCCCTACGACGCCATGGTCGAGCTGCCTGCCTACATTGGCAAGAACGGCCCCGAGGTCATCAGCCGTGACAACATTCCTCTGTTCCAGCAGGGTCTTATGATGCAGCAGCTGAACTCCGAGAAGCTCGTGGTCGAGGCCACGATCGAGGGTTCGTACGAGAAGGCACTCAAGGCCTTTACGCTGAACAAGACCGTGCTTTCGATGAAGGTCGCCAAGGAGGTTCTCGACGACATGATCGAGGCCAACAAGGGTTACTGGCCCGAGCTTAAGTAAAAGCAACAGGGTCGCTGGCCGCATACCTGGAGCAATGCCCCGTCCACGTGATTGCGTGGGCGGGGCATTGTCATTTGGTAACGCGTTTTATCAAATATGGCATTTATCTGCGGTAATGTTCTATTTCACCGCCGAGGGTGACATTTTATACCGCCTGCCGAACTGCGTGGAGACCTAACAACTTTTTAGGTCAGTGTTGTGCGTGTAGCAACTTCGCCCGGCCTCGCCTCCGGGCTGCCGCATGAGAGGGGATCTTATGGCACGACTGCATGTAATGGAACGCAGCCACGCTCAGGCCGTCATGGACGACCTACACGATGCGCTCGGACGTCGCCTGGCGGTGAGCTCGCTCGCCCCGTGTCCCGTTGAGTTTACGGCAGCGCTCGTCAACCTGTGCTCCACCCAGAGCTGTGGTAAGTGCACGCCCTGCCGCGTGGGCCTGAGTGCGCTGAGCGATTTGCTCGCCGATGTGCTCGAGGGCCGCGCCGACGAGTCCACGCTCAACTTGATTGAGCGCACCGCCCGCACCATCTACCTTTCGAGCGACTGCGCCATCGGCTACGAGGCCGGCGCCATGGCGCTTACCGCCATTCGCGGCTTTCGCGACGACTTTGAGCACCACATTCGCGAGCATTCCTGCGGCTTTGATCGCGAGGCGCGCGTTCCGTGCGTCTCGGGCTGCCCGGCGCACGTCGACATCCCCGGGTACATTTCGCTCGTCGAGGCCGGCCGCTATGCCGATGCCGTCAAGGTCATCCGCAAGAACAACCCGCTGCCGCTCGTTTGCGGCCTGGTGTGCGAGCATCCCTGCGAGATGCACTGCCGTCGCGGCATGGTCGACGATCCCATGAACATCCTCGCCCTCAAGCGTTTTGCCGTTGAGCACAGCGACCTCAACGACCACAAGCCCCATGTAGTGGATAACACCGGCAAGCGCGTCGCCGTGATCGGCGGCGGCCCGGCCGGCCTTTCCTGTGCCTACTACCTGGCCGTGATGGGCCATAAGGTGACCATCTTTGAGCAGCGCCACCACCTGGGCGGCATGCTGCGCTACGGCATTCCCAGCTACCGTCTGCCGCGCGAGCGCCTGCAGGCCGAGATCGACTGGATCTTGAGCGCCGGCATCGACGTGGAACTCGACCACTCCGTCAACGGCGAGGAACTTGCCCGCCTGCGCGACGAGTTCGATGCCGTCTACCTGGCTATTGGCGCCCACAGCGATAAGAAGCTCGGCCTTCCGGGCGAAGAGGCGCTCGGCGTGGAGTCGGCCGTCAAGATGCTGCGCGCCATCGGCGATGACGAACTGCCCGACCTGAGCGGCCAGCGCGTGTGCGTCATCGGCGGCGGCAACGTGGCCATGGACGTGGCACGCTCTGCCGTGCGCTGCGGTGCCGAAAAGGTGAGCATCGTCTACCGCCGTCGTATCTGCGACATGACGGCACAGGACGCCGAGATCGCCGGCGCCCAGGCCGAGGGCTGCGAGGTACTGGAGCTCACGGCCCCGCTCGCTATCGAGACGGGCGGGGGCGGTCGCGTGAGCGGCCTGCGCGTGCAGCCGCAGATTATCGGTGAGCCCCGTCGTGGGCGTCCGGCCCCGCGTGCCGCCGCCACGCCCGAGCGCGTCATTCCCTGCGAGCGCGTGTTTGTGGCCATTGGCCAGGACATCGATTCCAAGCCGTTTGAGGACATGGGCATCGCCTGCAAGTGGGGTCGCGTCGTCACTGATTCGGACGGCGCCGTGCCCAACTTCGATGGTCTCTTTAGCGGCGGCGACTGCCAGACCGGTCCCGCCACCGTCATCCGAGCCATCAACGCCGGCCGCGTTGCTTCGGCAAATATCGACCGCTACCTGGGCTTTGACCACAAGATTAAGCTCGAGGTCGAGCTGCCGACCGTCCAGTTTAAGGGCAAGCATGAGTGCGGCCGCTGCGAGCTGGGCGAGCGCGAGGCCGGCGAGCGTATTCACGATTGGGATCTGGTCGAGCAGGGTCTCACCGAGCAGGAGGCGCGCCAGGAGGCGAGCCGCTGCCTGCGTTGCGATCACTTTGGCTTTGGCGCGTTCCGCGGAGGGAGGAACCTGGAATGGTAGAGCCCAACAACACCACCGTCAGCGACAACACCGAAAACGGAGCGCATAACATGGTCAAGCTCACTATCGATAATTGCGAGGTCGTGGTTCCCGAGCACACCACGATCCTGGATGCGGCCAAGTCCGCCGGCATCCAGATTCCCACCCTGTGCTACCTGCGCGATCTAAACGAGATCGGCGGCTGCCGCGTATGCGTGGTCGAGGTTGAGGGCTGCGACCAGCTGGTTGCCGCCTGCAACAACTACGTGCTCGACGGCATGGTGGTCCACACAAACAGCCCCAAGGCCCGCGAGGCGCGTCGCACCAACGTGCAGCTGCTGCTGTCCCAGCACGACTCGCGCTGTACGAGCTGTGTGCGCAGTGGTAACTGCAACCTGCAGACCATCGCCAACGACCTGGGTATCTTCTATCTGCCGTACGAGCAGCACCTGGCGCGCGAGGGCTGGGATTTCGATTTTCCCATCATCCGCGAAAACGACAAGTGCATTAAATGCATGCGCTGCATCAAGGTGTGCGAGAGCGTGCAGGGACTAGGGATTTGGGACCTGACCAACCGCGCCACGCATACCGCCGTGGGTACCCGCGGGCGCGCGCCGATCGGCAAGACCGATTGCGTCGCGTGCGGCCAGTGCATTACGCATTGCCCGACGGGCGCACTGCGCGAGCGCGACGATACCGAGGCCGTGTTTGACGCGCTCGCTAATCCCGACAAGATCGTGCTGGTGCAGATCGCGCCTGCCGTGCGCAGCGCCTGGGGCGAGGAGCTCGGCATTCCGCGCGAGGAAGCCACCGTTGAGCGCTTGGCCTGCGCACTGCGCCGCGTGGGCTTTGAGTACGTGTTCGACACCGACTTCTCGGCCGACCTCACCATTATGGAGGAGGGCTCCGAGCTGCTCGAGCGTCTGGGCGCTGCCTCCGAGGGCGAGGGCGACAGCCGCGGCTGGCCCATGTTCACGAGTTGCTGCCCGGGCTGGGTGCGCTTTGTGAAGGCGCGCTATCCGGCGTTTGTCGACAGCCTGTCCACGTCCAAGTCGCCGCAGCAGATGTTCGGCGCCATTGCCAAGACGCACTACGCCAAGGTGCTGGGCGTGGAGCCCGAGCGCCTGTTTGTGGTGTCCGTTATGCCGTGTACGGCCAAGAAGGCCGAGTGTGCGCTGCCGAGCATGGTGGGCGAGGGCGGTGCGCCCGACGTGGACGTTGCGCTGACGGTGCGCGAGATGGTGCGCATGATCCGCGCGAGCCACGTGAGCGTGGACACGCTGGTTGAGGAGCCGCTCGATACGCCGCTGGGCTTTGGCACGGGCGCGGGCGTGATCTTTGGTGCCACGGGCGGCGTGATGGAGGCCGCCGTGCGCTCGGGCTACTACCTGGTGACGGGCAAGAACCCCGATGCGGATTTCTTTACCGACGTGCGTGGCCTGGATGGCTGGAAGGAAGCCGTCGCCGATATCGATGGCACCAAGGTGCGCGTCGCCGTGGCGCACGGGCTGGGCAACGCCGCCCGCCTGCTCGACGCGATTCGCGACGGCCGCGTGAGCTATGACTTCGTTGAGGTCATGGCGTGCCCGGGCGGCTGCGTCGGTGGCGGCGGTCAGCCCATCCACGACGGCTGCGAGCTGGCAGCCGAGCGCGGTCAGGTGCTGTGGGGCCTGGATGCCGCTGCGGACATTCGCTTCTCGCACGAGAATCCCGATGTCCAGGCGTGCTACCGCGAGTTCCTGGGCGCGCCGCTCTCGCCGCTGGCCGAGGAGCTGCTGCATACCGATCATCACGCCTGGTCGATGCCTAACGAAGGGACGTGCTAACGATGCGCGCGTTTGATTTTGAGATGTCGCGCCGGGGGTTTGCCTCGGCGCTTGCCGCGGGCGCGCTGTCGCTTGCGCTCGCGGGCTGTGGCGGCGGGGCTGCCGGTGCCGGGTCCGCCGCGGACTCGGCTGCCACGGACGGCGCCGGTGCTGCTGCAGAGCCGGTCGCGGTGCACGTCGCCTCGCTCAAGGGACCGACCTCGATTGGCCTGGTGCAGTTTATGGACCAGGCTGCCGATGGCGAGACGGACAATGAGTTCGACTTTGCGATCAACACTGCCGCCGACGAGATCGTGCCCAAGGTCATTCAGGGCGATATCGACATTGCCCTGGTGCCAGCCAACGTGGCGAGCGTGCTCTACAACAAGACCGAGGGCGCGGTGCAGGTCATCGACATCAACACGCTGGGTGTGCTGAACGTGGTGACGGGTAACGCGGACGTTACTTCGTTTGGCGACCTGGCGGGCCGTACCGTCTACATGACGGGCAAGGGCACCACGCCGGAGTACGTCATGAACTACCTGCTGGAGCGCGCGGGCCTGACCGGCCAGGTGACGCTTGAGTTTAAGAGCGAGCCCACCGAAGTGCTGTCGGAGCTGCTTGCCGATCCGTCTGCCGTGGGCGTGCTGCCCGAGCCGTTCAAGACCGCTGCCATCGCCAAGAGCGAGGGCAAGCTGTCGGCACCGGTGAGCCTGACCGATGTGTGGGATGAGCTGGCGAGCGACACGGGTTCGCGCCTGCTGACGGGCGTGACCGTGGTACGCCGTGCCTTTGCCGAGGAGCATCCCGAGGCCGTGGCGGAGTTTTTGCGCTGCCATGCGGCGAGCGTGAAGGCCGTCAATGCGGCGCCGGCAGACTGGGCGCAGGCCGTGGTCGATGCGGGTATCGTCGATAACGCCAAGATCGCCGAGAAGGCGATTCCCGGGTGCATGCTTGTCTGCCAAACGGGCAAGGATATGAAGGCGGCACTTAGCGGGTATCTGCAGGTGCTGGCCGATGCGGATGCGAGCGCCGTGGGCGGCAAGCTCCCGGCTGACGATTTCTACTACATGGAGTAGCCCGTGCGTGCGTTTGCTCGACAAATGACAGAGCGTATGAAGGCGGTGGCGGCAGCAGGTGCCGTCGCCGCCTTTTGGCTTGCCGTGTGGATGCTGGTGGCGGCGCTGGTGGCGCAGCCGCTGATCTTGCCGGGGCCGGGCGCTGTTGCCTTGGCGCTGCTGCGCCTGGTGTGCGACGGCGGTACCTGGGCGATTTTGGTGGGCTCGGGCGCGCGGATACTGGGCGGGTTGGCGCTTGCCGCGGTGTGTGGCGGCGTGCTGGCGGGAGCCTCGGTGCGGTCGCGGACGTTTGCCCGCCTGGTGGCACCGGCGCTTTCGTTTGTTAAGGCGACGCCGGTTGCCTGCGTGGTGGTCCTGCTGCTTATTTGGTTGGGGTCGGCGCGCGTGAGCATCGCGGCAGTCTTTTTGATGGCGCTGCCGGGCGTATATTTCTCACTGGTCGAAGGCTTGGCGCAGGTGGATAAGCCACTGGAGCAGATGTTTCGTCTGCATGGCGTGCGGGGCTGGCGACTGTTTTGCGCCCACACCTGGCGCGAAGTCCTGCCGTTTGTGCTTTCGTGTGCGCGTACCGTGATCGGCATGAGCTGGAAGGCCGGTGTGGCAGCCGAGCTGATCGGCATGGCGGTGGGCACCGTGGGTGAGCGCATCTATCAGGCGAAGCTTTTGATTGAGACGGCTGATCTGCTGGCGTGGACCGTGCTGGTCGTTGCCGCCTCGTGGGCGTGTGAGCGCGTGCTGGTGTGGCTGCTGCGGGTTTCGGGGCCCGTGGCGTGGCGCGCGGCCGTGCGGGCGCATGGGCGTGGTAGTCGCGGGCGTGCGGGGGCTGCGAGCGATGGCGCTGCGGCGGAGCTTGCGCTTGCCGTGGGCGATCGCGCGCCCTGGGCGCCGGCGCTGGATGGTCTGGTGCTCAACTTGCCCGCGGGTGGGCGTATCTGTGTGATGGGCGCTTCGGGCATGGGCAAGTCGACGCTGCTTTCGTTGGCAGCGGGGGAATGCGCACCGTGCTCCATGGTGTTTCAGGATGCGCGCTTGGTCGAGGACGCCTCGGCGCTGGATAACGTGCTTGTGTGCGCCGATGCACGCGTGGACGCCTCGAGTGCTGCGGCCCTGTTGCGCCTGCTGGTGCCGGGGGTCGATGTACATGCTCGCGTGGCCGAGCTTTCGGGCGGGCAGCGCCGTCGCGTCGAGATCGCTCGAGCCCTGCTGTGCCCGGGCGGCGCGGTGATTCTTGACGAGCCCTTTACCGGTTTAGATACCGCTGCGCGCGACGCATGCGCCGAGGTCGTGCTCGACTTGCTCGACGGCCGTATGCTGCTGCTCGCATCGCACGATGTCGCCGACGCTCAGGCCCTCGATATCTCGGACATCATCACGCTCTAAATACCTACTCAGCAACAAAATGATTCGTTTTCCTCCGCCCCCATGGGGTCGGGTATGGTATTCTATCTGCGGGGTAATACTTAGGGATACCTAGTAATACCAACGCCGTAGAAACACACTCCAGATGCGGGCCAATCGGGTTGCCTTCACAGCCCGTCGCCCAGCCGCGTGGCCCGCATCTATCCGCACCACCGTCGTTTCAAAAAGGAAGCGCCATGGCAGAACACATGACCCCGGTTGTCGCGAAGGTCTTGCCCGAGGAAAAGGCGGCCTTCGCGGCGGCAACCCAGCTCGTAGGTACCACGCCGTCCAACGCCATCCGCATGTTTATCGCCGCGTTTAATCGCTGCGGCACCTTTCCGTTCGACATTTCGCCCAACGGGGCCTTTGGCACTGCGCCCGATTCTCATCAATAAGTGATCCGTTTTCCTCCGTCCCCATGGGATCAGCTCTCTGCCGAGTTGTGGTAGAACTAGGGAACGGTTTTGAGGAGGTTGGCATGCTCAATGCGATGGTGTGGGCGCTTGCCTGTTTTGGCGTTGTCGCTGCCGATATAGCCCTGAGCGTGGTTCTGTTTTCAGTTCTCGATGCCGTATCGGTGCTGACGGGCTATCCGATCGACAATCTCGATATCCAATGGTTCCAGGCTGCCGCGCAGACGGCGTCGTTTTTGATGGCGCTGCTGTGGTGGCGTTATCTGTGGCCGCGCTCGTTTATGGCGCGCTGGCAGGGCGAGCGCCCGCTTGGCGGGGGAGCGCGTGGGGCGTGGAAACGCATCACCTGCGTTATCGTGATCGGCCTGGCCCTGCAGGTGGTCGTTGGCTACGTGACCGACGCCGTGCTGTCGCTATTGCCCGAGGCGGCGGCCGATTACAGTGAACTTGTCGAGGAAACGGGCATGGGCGACATGAGCTACCTGGCTGTCCTGACCACGGTGCTCGGCGCTCCGTTTTGCGAGGAGTTGCTGGTGCGCGGCATTATTTTTGAGTTTTCGCTCCGAGCGTTTAATCCGCAGTGCCGCCCACTCTGGAAGCGTCGGCGTCGCGCGCGGGCGCAAGACGGCGCCATAGTGCCCTGGGCGGCCCCGAGTACCTGGGGCATCGCCACGGCGATTGTGCTGCAGGCGGCCATCTTTGGCTTTATGCATATGAACTGGGTGCAGGGCTGCTACGCCGGCGCCGCCGGTCTGGTCTTTGGCTGGGTGCTCGTGACGACCGGAAAGCTCCGCTACACGATTCTGCTGCACTTTGCCTTTAACGCCGGGTCGTATCTCATAGGCCTGCTGTGGTTTGTGAACACGCCGCTCGACGTGGCAATTACGGTTGCCATCGCCGGCGCGATTCTGGTAGAGGCGATGCACTCACTGCGCCAAGCGTGCCAACAGAGCGCTGCGACCACATCTACCGCATTTCCGCGCTAGTTGCGCCTGCCGCCTCCGTTGGCGCCCTGACGCCCCTGAGCTGCACGGTTGCGCCCGGCAGTGTTTTGCGCGCGCGACATGCCGCCGTGGCCCTTGCTGCCCTTAGGCCCCTTGCCGGCGGCGCCACCGTGGGCCTTGCTGCCCTTCTTGCCGGTGCCATGCCCACCGCCAGCAGACGTCTCGCCCGGGCGCGGGGGCACGGGGCGAATCAGGCAATGCTTGGTGTAGCCAATCAGATCGCGGCGGCCGGCTTTTTCCAGCGCCTCGCGCACGAGCTTGTAGTTCTCGGGTTTGCGATACTGGATGAGCGCGCGCTGCATGGCCTTCTCGTGCGGGTCGCGCGCTACATAGATCGGCTCCATGGTGCGCGGGTCCACGCCGGTGAAGTACATGCACGTCGACATGGTGGACGGCGTGGGGTAGAAGTCCTGCACCTGCTCGGGCATGTAGCCCATGTCTCGCACGGCCTCGGCAAGGTCCACGGCTTCCTTCATGGTTGAACCGGGGTGGCTCGAGATCAGATACGGCACCACATACTGCTTGAGTCCGTATTCGCGGTTCAAGCGTTCAAATTTACGGCAGAACGCGTCGTAGACGGCGCGGCTCGGCTTGCCCATCACGGACAGCACCGCGTCGCTCACGTGCTCGGGTGCTACGCGCAGCTGGCCCGAGACGTGATGCTCCAGCAGCTCGCGCAAAAACTCGTCCGAGGCATCGGCCATGGTGTAGTCGAAGCGGATGCCGCTGCGCACGAAGACCTTTTTGACGCCCGGCAGCTGGCGCAGGTCGCGCAGCAGCTGCGTGTAGCCGCTCTCGTCGACCACCATGTTCTTGCACACGCTCGGCCACAGGCAGCGCTTGTTCTTGCACACGCCGTGCTTGAGTTGCTTGTCGCAGGCAGGGCGGCTAAAGTTGGCCGTCGGTCCGCCCACGTCGTTGATGTAGCCCTTAAACTCGGGATCGCGCGTGAGCAACTCGGCCTCGCGCATGATCGAATCGTGGCTGCGCATCTGCAGCACGCGACCCTGGTGGAAGGTGAGCGCGCAAAACGAGCACTCACCAAAGCACCCGCGGTTGGAGCTAATGGAAAACTTGATCTCGGCAAAGGCCGGCACGCCGCCCGCCGCGTCGTAGTCGGGATGCCAATCGCGTGCGTAGGGGAGCTCGGCCACCTCGTCCATCTCGTCGGTGGAAAGCGTCGCCGACGGCGGGTTCTGCACCACATAGACGCTGTTGGGGTAGGGCTCTACCAGGCGGTGTCCGGTGATGGGGTCCATGTTCTGCTGCTGCACGTTAAAGCTGCGCGCGTAGTTGAGCTTGTCGGCGGCAAGGTCGTCCCAGCTGGGCAGCAGGTCGTAGTCGTAGACCTCGTCGAGCGAATCCGTGCGGTAGACGGTGCCGTTGATATAGGTGATCTGATCGATGGGCAGGCCCGCGTCGAGCGCGTCGGCGATCTCGACGATCGCGTGCTCGCCCATGCCGTAGATGAGGATGTCGGCGCCCGAATCGAGCAGCACCGAGCGCTTGAGCTTATCCTGCCAGTAGTCGTAGTGGGCCAGGCGGCGCAGACTCGCCTCGATGCCGCCGATGATGATGGGGGCGTCCTTAAACGTCTGGCGGATGAGGTTGCCGTAGACCGTGACGGCACGATTGGGACGGCGCCCCTCCTCGCCACCAGGGGTATAGGCGTCGGTGTGGCGGCGGTGCTTGGTCACCGAATAGTGGTTGACCATGGAGTCCATGTTGCCGGCGCTGACGAGAAAGCCCATGCGCGGCTCGCCGAGCACCGTGATGCTGGCGGGGTCGGTCCAGTCGGGCTGACAGATAATGCCTACTTTGTAGCCGTGCGCGTCGAGTACGCGGCTGATGATAGCCATGCCAAAGCTGGGGTGATCCACGTAGGCGTCGCCGCAGATATAGACGAAGTCGCACTGGTCCCAGCCACGCGCATCCATGTCAGCGCGGCTGACGGGGAGGAACTTATCGCGGCCCGGACGCCAGGGGCGTGAGGGCGCTGCCTGGGTGTGCGCGGCCCGGGTGGCAGGGGCGGCCGTGACCTGCGCCTTACCGCTGCGTTTTTGCTGCTGGCCGCGCTGGGCATGCTTGCCGTGCTGGTTGTGCTGAGCGTCCTGGGGCTTTTTTGCCACGATTCCTCCCATTGTTAGTATGCTGCACGTAATTGTAACCAGTCTTTTTGGGACGGCGCCAAAAAGACTGGTGGAGTACATTGGCTGGCGGATCGGCGCGTCGATGCGGGTGTCGGCGCCTCTCCCGCCGTTTGTTTCCAGACTGTGTATCCCCGTGTCGAAGGGGTCGTCTCGCGCGCACGCCATGTTGTCAATGGGTTACAGTATGAACGGCGGCTATGTTTCCGCCAACGCACGAGAGAGTCGTCAACAAGGAGGATGCACGACGATGCAGCGTGCCAAACAGATATCAGAGTCCATTGAGCTGGGCATCATCTTGGCGCTCGCCGGCGGCTTTATGGATGTGTATTCGTACATTGGGCGCGACCATGTTTTCGCCAACGCGCAGACAGGCAATATCCTGCTGGTGGGCGTGAGCATCTCGGAAGGCAATTGGGCGCTCGCGGGACGCTATTTCTTCCCCGTGGTGTCGTTTGCCGTGGGCATTATGCTTGCCGACCTGGTACACGAGCGGTTTGGCAGCGTGATTCACTGGCGCCAGGTGACGGTGTTCTTTGAAGCCGTCATCTTGCTGGGCGTGAGCTTTATCCCCGGTGGCGATTTCAACCTGCTCGCCAACTGCCTTACCTCGTTTGCTTGCGGTATGCAGGTCGAGAGCTTCCGCAAGATTCATGGACACGGCATCGCTACGACCATGTGCATCGGCAACTTGCGCAACGCCCTGCAAAACGTGGACGACTATATCATCACCCACAAGCGCGGCTTTTTGGAAAACGGCGCACTGTACTTTGGCGTGATCTTCACCTTTGTGTTTGGCGCCGTGCTGGGCAACTGGTGTATTGAGCGCATGGGCCTGCACGCCATTGCGGTGGCGAGCGTGCTGCTGTTTATCGCGTTTGCCATCATGTTCATCGACCGCGAGCGCGACTTGCGTTTTCGCTGGAAGGTTGCGGCCGAGGCTTGGAAAGAGGGCTGTCGAAAGTAACCGAATGCGGCAAAGGGGCTGTCCCTTTGCCGCAATATTTTTCATCTTCTGTTGAAACGCTTTAACAATTTTGACGTTCTCACGTGTTTTTTGTTTCAAAAGCGTTAGGATGGGACTCATAGCGCGGGGCGTAATGGGTGCCCCGCACACGATGGGAGGCTATCAATGGCTAATCGTTTCGTTCTCAATACCATCTCTTATCATGGTTCCGGCGCCATCAAGGAGATCCCCGGCGAGCTCCAGCGTCGCGGCTACAAGAAGATCTTCGTCTGCTCCGATCCCGACCTGGTCAAGTTTGGCGTTACCGCCAAGGTGACCGACGAGCTCGACGCCGCCGGCATCGCTTGGAGCCTCTACTCCGAGATTAAGCCCAACCCCACTATCCAGAACGTCAAGGACGGCGTCGAGGCCTTCAAGGCCGCCGAGGCTGACGCTATCGTGACCATCGGTGGCGGCTCCTCCATGGACACCGCCAAGGCTATCGGCATCATCATCAACAACCCCGAGTTTGCCGATGTCCGCAGCCTCGAGGGCGTTGCTCCCACTAAGAACCACGCCGTGTTTACCATCGCTGTGCCGACGACCGCCGGTACCGCTGCCGAGGTGACCATCAACTACGTCATCACCGACCCCGAGAAGGTCCGCAAGTTCGTGTGCGTCGACACCAACGACGCCCCCGAGGTCGCCGTCGTCGACCCCGACATGATGGCTTCCATGCCCGCCGGCCTGACCGCCTCCACCGGCATGGACGCTCTAACCCACGCCATCGAGGGCTACACCACCAAGGGCGCTTGGGAGCTCTCCGACATGTTCCACTTTGAGGCTATTAAGCTGATCAGCGAGAACCTGCGCGACTCCGTCGCCGAGGCCAAGTCCGGCCAGCCCGGCTCCGGCCGTGAGGGCATGGCTCTTGGCCAGTATGTCGCCGGCATGGGCTTCTCCAACGTTGGCCTGGGCATCGACCACGCCATGGCTCACACCCTGTCCGCTCACTACGACACCCCGCACGGCGTCGCTTGCGCCATGCTGCTGCCGATCGCCATGGAGTTCAACAAGCCGGTTTGCGCCGAGCGTCTGGCCAAGGTTGCCGTCGCCATGGGCGTTGACACCACGGGTATGAGCACCGACGAGGCCGCCGACGCCGCCATCGCCGCCGTCAAGCAGCTCTCTGCCGACGTGAACATCCCGCACGTCTGCGAGGCCATGAAGGCTGACGAGATCGAGGTCCTGGCCAAGGACGCCATGGCTGACGCCTGCTTCCCGGGCAACCCGCGCGAGGCAACGCTCGACGACGTCATCGAGCTCTTCAAGAAGATCTGCCCGGCTGCTTAACCTGGTTCGGCGGGCCCCGCCCGTTAGCCCCAGAATCGTCCTCGGACATGTCGGAGGCCCCGCTGCGCACTACGTGCGGCGGGGCCTCCTTCTGTCCTGCGGAAAGATTCTGGGGCTAACGGGCGGGGCCCGCCGGCTCGTTGTCGTGGCGGGCGCTGTTCGGAAGAGCTCGATGGGTCATCTCGCTGGGTAAATATTTGTGCGTGATGGTATCGTTGTTGGGGCTTTTACTGATTACGGGATGTTGACTTTGGAGTTGTGGATGGTGTCCCAAATGGATTCTACGCTTGGTTTTATTACTGACCAGCTTAAGACGCTGACTTCTATTGCCTCGCCTACGGGCTATACCCGTGCGGCTACTGACTATCTAATGGAAACGTTGCGCGATATGGGCTTTGGCCCCGAGCGCTCCAATAAGGGCAACGTGTTGGTTGAGCTTGGTGGTGAGGGCGAGCCGCTTGTCCTGGCGAGCCATGTCGATACCCTGGGCGCTATGGTGCGCTCCATCAAGGACAATGGTCGCCTGCGTCCCACGACGCTCGGCGGGCATCAGTGGTCTACGGCCGATGGCGAGAACTGCACCGTCTACACGCGCGACGGCAATGTCTACACGGGTGTGGTCCTCAATACCGAGCCTTCGGCGCACGTGGCCGACGAGCCGGTCAAGACCATCGAGAAGAACATGGAAATCCTGCTCGACGAGAACGTCGACAGCAAGGACGACGTGCTCGAGCTAGGCATTCAGACTGGCGACATCATCGCTATGGATCCGCGCACCACGGTGACGGAGAGCGGCTACATCAAGAGTCGTTTCCTTGACGACAAGCTATCGGCGTCGATTCTGCTGGGTTTGGCCCGCGCCGTTGCTGGCGGCGAGGTGACGCTTTCGCGCAAGGTATCGCTGCTCTTTACCGTATACGAGGAGGTTGGCCACGGCGGTGCCTTTGTGCCGGCCGACACGCGCGAGATGATCAGCGTGGACATGGGTTGCGTGGGCGACGACCTTGGCTGCACAGAGCGCATGGTTTCGATTTGCGCCAAGGATTCGGGTGGTCCGTACAACTACGACCTGGTAACCACGCTGTCCAACATCGCGCGCGAGCTGGAGCTCGATTACGCCATCGATGTGTACCCGCACTACGGCTCCGACGTCGAGGCCACGCTTTCGGCCGGCTATGACATTCGCCATGGTCTGATCGGCCCCGGCGTGTACGCGAGCCACAACTACGAGCGCAGCCACATCGACGGTGTGCGTAACACCTTTGAGCTGGTCCGCGCCTACGTGCAGCGCTAAGGAAGCAGTTTGCGACTCGGCTGACCAATCGCTAAGGCCCGATTTCTCGGGCCTTTTTTCGCTTTAGGTCGTTTAGTATTATGATGTAAGTAATCTATTAACTAAACGCGTAAATTACTTAACGAGGTGATGCGGCGTATGGATACGTCTGAGTACTTATCTATGGGTGATGCCGCCCGCCTGTTGGGCGTTACGAAAGCCCGCATATCGCAACTTGCCGCATCGGGGACGCTTGTGTGCGATATTGTGGGCGGCCGGAAGATGGTCGAGTACAATTCTGCGACCGCCTACCAAAAGGTCCGCAAGCGAGGACGCCGTCCTGCGGCCGATGTGGGACGCAAGTTTACGCTGATGTCGGCCGACCATGAGGTCGCGCATGTCTCATTTGATCCGACGCGTGAGTTTCCCTTCGAAATCGCCGAGGTCCTCGATGCGCAACGAATGCCGTTTGGCACATGCTCGAGCTCTTCTCCTACGGTGAATAAACGGGAGCTCAACGTGTGGTGGAGCCATCGGTCGGTGCCTGACGTCCGCCCTGGACTCGTCTCGCGCTATCGTGAACTGGGAATTGCCAGTGGCATCGAGGTTCCGGTTCGGTGCCTGGGCTTATCGCTTTCGGATTGTTATTGGCTGCGGCCGGCCGATTGCGCCGAACTCAAATGGCAAAGCATCAATTACTTCGAGAATGATTTTGAGCGATCGGCGCCCGAAGAGCGTTCGGGTTGGCTGGAAGGCATCGGTCTAAAAAATCCGGATAACACGTCCGAGGGCGAGCTCCCTAAATCGTGGATGATCCGAAACGGCATTCGCGTTTTGGCTAAAGGGTGCGGGATGGACGACCAACGGCCCTTTAACGAGGCGGTTGCAACGGCTCTGCATCGTCGCTTGCTTTCCAAGGGGGAGTTTGTTCCTTACACGGTTGAGCGCATGTTCGATGGCCCTGTGTGTCTGTGCGACGACTTTCTTGACGGCCGCGAGGAATATGTTCCGGCTGTTTACGTTAAGAACGCCCTTGGTGGCCAGCGAGGAAGCTCGACGTACGACCGGTACTGCCGCTTTCTTGGTAAGCATGGAGCAGACGAGGCCGCTGTGAGAAGGTCTATGTCGCAGATGATCGTTTGCGATGCCCTTTTGGCCAACAGCGATCGCCATTGGCGAAACTTCGGTATCATCCGCAATGTCGACACCCTGGAGATAAGGCCTGCACCGCTGTTCGATAGCGGTAACTGTCTGTGGTATAACGTGCCAACTGTCTTGCTCGCGGCTGGCGAGTTTGGGTTTGCTGCTAAGCCGTTTGGGCCCGACCCTTCCGTCCAGCTGGCGCTTGCGGACTCGCTCGATTGGTTCGATTCATCGCGGCTCAACGGATTTGTTGATGAGGCGATCGAGATTCTTTCGCAGAGCGAATGGGCCACGGCGGAGGGTCGACTCGAGGCCATCCGCCGCGGCCTCGAGCGTCGCATAATCGAGGTTGGTGCCGCTGTTGAGGTACTTCGACACGTGCAGCGATAAACCCGCGGCTACTTAAGTGCGCCGGTCACGGTGCCGCCGCCCAGGACGATGTCGCCGCGGTATATAACGACAGCCTGGCCGGGGGCGATGGCGCGCTGCGGCTCGTCAAAGGTCAGCAACATTTGCCCGTCTTCGCCGCGCGTAAGGGTCGCTGCCTGGTCTTTCTGTCGGTAGCGGTACTTGGCGCCCACGCGAATGCCGCCGGCATCGAGCTCGGCCTCCATGCACTCTGCCGGCGCGCTCCAAATCCACTCATTGGCAGTTAGCGCCGCCGCGGTTAGGTCCTCGGCTTCGCCCAGATGCACAATGTTGTTGGCGGCGTCGACGCCCGTTACGTACACGGGATGCGCCATCGCGACGCCCAGGCCCTTGCGCTGGCCGATGGTATAGCGCAACGCGCCGTTGTGGCGTCCGACCACGCTGCCGTCGCGCCATACGATATCGCCCGGTGTAGCGGGATGTCCGCACCGACGCTCGATATAGCCCGCATAGTCGCCATCCGCGATAAAGCAGATGTCCTCGCTTTCGGCTTTCTTGGCGTTGGCAAAGCCCTGCTCGGCGGCAATGCGGCGCACGTCGTGCTCCTTGTCCAGGCCTGCCAGCGGAAAGATCGTGTGCGCCAGGCGCTCCTGCGTAAGCGAATATAAAAAGTAGCTTTGGTCCTTTTTAGGGTCCTCGCCGCGATGCAGCTGCCAGGTTCCGTCGGACGCCTGGCTCGTTTTGGCGTAGTGACCTGTGGCGATGTAATCGCAGCCCATATTGAGTGCCGCATCGAGCAGCGCGCCAAACTTAATATGGCGGTTGCAGATGATGCACGGGTTAGGCGTCAGCCCCTCTTGGTAGGCGTTCACAAAGCGTTCGATCACGTTGCGGTCGAAGGTTTGCTGCAAGTCGAGCACGTGATGGGGTATCCCCAGGCGCTCGGCGACGGCCTTTGCATCGGCGATGTCGCGGTCGAACTTACTCATGCCCGTGGCGGGGTCGGGTGCGGGGCAGGTGAGGCGCATGGTGGCGCCGACACATTCGTAGCCCTGGCTTTTGAGCAGATATGCGGTCACGCTGGAATCGACGCCGCCGCTCATGGCGACGAGCACGCGCTTGTTGTGCATGAGGAGGTTCTCCTTGGTGGCATGTGGCCAAAAAAGAAAAGCGGCGCGGGAGGCTGGTTCCGCGCCGCAGACATTGTAGCAAGTTCGGACGTCTCGTGGGGCATCCTGTTGGGATGAGCTCAGGCTGCCAGAAGAGAGGGGAGACCGGCGTGCCTTGGACTCGTTCTAAGAACGAGAAGCTCTAGTCCTGGAAGAGCGCCGTGGACAGGTAGCGCTCGCCGGTGTCGGCGAGCAGCGCCACGATGGTCTTGCCTTCGTTCTCGGGGCGCTTGGCCAGCTGCAGAGCGGCCCAGACGGCGGCGCCGGACGAAATGCCCACGAGCACGCCTTCCTTGTGGCCCACGGCGCGGCCGGTGGCAAAGGCATCGTCGTTCTCGACGGGGATGATCTCGTCATAGACCTGGGTGTCGAGGACGTCGGGCACAAAGCCGGCACCGATACCCTGGATCTTGTGCGGGCCGGCCTGGCCCTTAGAGAGCACCGGGGAGGTGGCGGGCTCGACGGCGACGACCTGAATCTCGGGGTTTTGCTCCTTGAGGAACTCGCCCACGCCGGTCACGGTGCCGCCGGTGCCGACGCCGGCGACGAAGATGTCGACCTTGCCGTCGGTGTCGTCCCAGATCTCGGGGCCGGTCGTGGCCTTGTGAATGGCCGGGTTCGCGGGGTTCACAAACTGGCCGGCGATGATGCTGTTGGGAGTTTCCTTCTGCAGCTCCTCCGCCTTGGCGATAGCGCCCTTCATGCCCTTGGAGCCGTCGGTGAGCACGAGCTGTGCGCCGTATGCCTGCATGAGCTTGCGGCGCTCGACGGACATGGTCTCGGGCATAGTGATGATCACCTTGTAGCCGCGGGCCGCCGCCACCGAGGCGATGCCGACGCCGGTGTTGCCGCTCGTGGGCTCGATGATGGTGTAGTCGCCACCGCGCACGAGCTTGCCGGCCTTCTCGGCCTCGTCAATCATGTTCTTGGCGACGCGGTCTTTGACGGACCCGGCGGGGTTGAAGTATTCCAATTTGACGAGCACACGGGCCTTGAGGTCCTCGTCGGCCTCGAAGTGGGTGAGCTCCAGAAGCGGGGTGTGGCCGATAAGCTGATCGATGGACGTGTAAACATTGCTCATGGTGAACCTCCAAAGTGTTCAAATGACTGGATACCGTGTGGTTTTACGGTGTGTGTGGCAGCGAAACCCACAAACCTTATAGGTTGTTCGTTTTGCTGTTGGCAAGCATAGTAGACAGTAAAGCCTAGTAACGCAATAGGAAATAGAAGATTATTACGAGTCGATTAACCATCTTGACGGGAATAGGTATTTTCAAAACCAATTTTTCGGCTAGAATTTCTACGAATTAAAAGACCGAAAGGCAGCTATATATATGTTGGTTTCCACAAAGGGCAGATATGCCCTGCGCGTTATGGTCGACCTGGCCGAGCACCAGGCGACAGGCCGTATCCCGCTTAAAGAGATTGCGGCGCGTCAGGGTATTTCGGAGAAGTACCTCGAGAATATTCTGGCTACGCTCGTGCGCGCCAACATGCTCTCGGGCATGCGCGGCAAGGGCGGCGGCTATGTGCTCACGCGCCCGCCCGAGCAGTACACGGTGGGCGAGATCTTGCGCCTGACCGAGGGCAGCCTGGCGCCGGTCGCCTGCCTGGATGGCGACTGCAAGGGTTGTTCGCGCTCTGACGAGTGCCCCACGCTCGACGTGTGGAAGAACCTGGACAAGCTTATCAACGACTACCTCGACGGTGTGACGCTCGATCAACTTGTCGCTCCCAACGAAGGCTACGATTACGTCATCTAACCCACACCTGCCATTTGGGGACGGGGTGGAAATGGCAGATTCTCTCGCCCTTTGAGACTTGGCAAATAAGAAGGCCGCCCATTTTTGTGATGGGCGGCCTTCGTTTTGGGCTGTTGAGACGGGCGCGGCCGGAATGGCCGTTTTAGCCCTCGGCGATGCTGTCGAGGATGCTGCGCATGATGGACACCAGGATGCTGCCCATAAAGGCCGATCCAAAGCTGGCGATGGAGATACCCGCGCCCAGCAGATTGACCGACAGATAGCTGGCCAGCTCGAGCATAAAGCTGTTGACTACGAGCTGAAAAATACCCAGCGTAATGATCGTGAGCGGCAGCGAGATAACCGTCAGAAACGGCTTGACGAGCGAATCGACGATGTTCAGGAACAGTCCCACGAAGGCGAAACAGACCCAGGCCTCGGCAAAACCGAAGGGCTGGATGCCGGGGACGAGGAACGTGGCAATCGCGATGGCGATCGAGGTAAAGAGCCAGTTAAGCATAAAGCGCATGGTGTGAATCCTTTCTTGCGCAGGGTGCGTCGGTGTCGCGTGAAGCGGTTTGCTGCGGCGGCTTGGACGGCCGCTCGGGTGTGCCGCCTTGTTCGGCCGCCCATTGTCTCAGATATTCGTGGAGCTTACGTGCGCATTCGGTTTCAAAACGGCGTTCGTCCTGAAAAACGCGCCGCTGGCAGAGAGTCTTGTCGCTTTAGTTTGGTGGTGTGCTACACTGCTACGGGCAAAAGCCACAGGCGTTGCCCTATTGCATAGAACGGGCGAACGATGCCCGATGTCAGTATCAACTTCGATGCCTTATGGCGGGTTTGGCGGTGATCGATGAATATCGAGAACATGTTTGACAAGCCTGATGTCAAGCAGCTGGTCCACGCATTTAGTCTTTTGGATGACGAGAAGGATATCCAAGCGTTTTTGACCGATATCTGCACGCCGCGCGAGATCTGCGATCTATCGCAGCGTCTGCAGGTTGCGCGTTATCTGGATGAGGGCGAGCCTTATGTTGAGGTTCAGGCCCGCACCGGCGCTTCGTCCACTACGGTGAGCCGCGTTTCAAAGGCACTCAACGGCGAGTACGGCGGCTATCGCAAGATCCTCATCAAACTGGAGGATGGCGAGTAGGCCAGCGGCAACAAACGAATTGCGCAGAACCGTCCCTTCGGGGGCGGTTTTTTGATCCTTTGGGGACGGAGGAAAACGGATCACTGGGTTAGACTGACCTCCTCGGTGATCCATTTTCCTCCGTCTCCAAGGGGTCAAATCTGTTGGCGTAGGGCAAATCTGTCCGCGCGGGCGGGTAGGATGGAAACATTGAATATTGCGAACGGTTTGAGTGGAGGACCATGCCTGTTCGAATCTATACCACCAACGCCGGCGCGGATTTGAGCGATGCCGAGGCGGCGCTGCTTGCCGACCTTATTGCCCGCCACGGGCGTGCCGTGCTGCTGGCGCCAACGTTTGCTGAGCTCGACCTGTGCCGTCATGATGCGGCGGAAGCCGGCGTTTCGCTGGGTATTGACTACAAGACGCCTACATCGTGGCTTCGCTCGCTTTGGGAGCTTTTGGGCGACGGGCGCGGTTTCGTCGACAACCTGCAGCGCCAGATGCTGTTTTCGGACATGGTAGCGCGCCTCGACGACGCCGACCTGCAGCCGCTTTCGCGCAGCCAGGGCACGGTGCGTATGCTCGCGCGTATGGCTCGCGATGTGCTGCCGGGTGTGGCAGGGACAGGCACCGAGCGTTGCTGCGACAACGTTTGCAAGCCCAAGCCCAAAAGCGACGCCGAGGCTCGCGTGTTTGAACTTTTGTGCGCCTATGCGCGCGGTTTGGACCGTCGAGATATGGTCGAGCCCTGCGAGGCGGCTGACATTATGGCCGATGCCCTGGCCGATAACCTGCCGGCGTGCACCCGCGCCGTATGCGTGCGCGGCGTCACGTCATTTACGTATAGCCTGCTCGAGCTGCTGTCCGCCGTGGCAAACAACGGGGGAGAGGTTGTCGTGCTGCTTGCCCGCGAGCAAGCGGCGATGCGCGAGGAGCTTGCCGCGGCATTTGATGCCCGCGGTGTGCTGTTCGAGGCCGCGCCGCCGAGGGAGGACGCCGTCGCGTCTGATGCCGCTTGCGGGACCGCCGCTCAGCCTGCCTTTATTGAGGTCGCCGGCCCCCATGCCCGTGCCCATGCTTATGCGGACGCCATCGATAAGTTGGCGAAAACGCACAAGGAGTCCAAGGACGATAAGGCTGCTGCAACGCCCGCCGACCCCGTACGCGTGCTCGTTGTTTCTGCCCGGGCACCCCAGCTGTTCGGTGAGCTCGCCTCTCGTCTGGCGGCTCGTCATATCGCTGCCGAGACAGTTGAGTTCACGGCGTTTTCTCAATCCATTGCGGGCAGGCAGTTCACGGCGCTCGCCAACCTGATCGAGCGTATGAAGGCCGCCGACGAAGGGGCAGCTTCTAAGACTGAGTGGTGGCCCGCGCCGGAGCTTACCGACTGGATTTACAGTCCGCTTTCGGGCGCTGATGCCGTCAATGCCCGTACCTTCGATAAGAATATGCGTCTCTCGCGCAGCAAGACTACCGCGGGCGTTAAGAGCCTGCTGCAGAGCGTCCAAGGCCAGGTGAGGGGCGCGCGCAAGGCGGCGAGCGACGAGAACTGGTTTAAGAACGTGCCGTGCGTGGTCTCGGACGTGTTCCAGGCGCTGTGGCGTGACAAGCCCGTGACGGCGCTCAAGGCCATGCTTGCCGTTGCCGAGGCGTTGCCCGATCGCTCGCTGGGCAGCTTGGATGGCCAAGCCCGTCGCCAAGCGGAGGTGGCCCTGCTGCGCCACGTCATCGGCATCCTTATGAATGGCGCCCGCGCGCTCGACGTGTCGCAGGCCGCGATCGTGCCCGTGCTCGATGGCATTCGCACCAAGGTGGACAAGCGTAGTACCGCCTACGATTACGAGACCTACGAGGTTGACCGTGCGCCACGTGCTCAGGTTCGTTTTGCTTCGCTTGCCGATGCGGCGGCTCTGCGCCCCGGCAGCTACGATGCTGTGCTGTTTGCCGATGTCGATCTGGACAGCTATCCGCTCTCGCACGAGGAGGGACCGCTGGCTACGCTGACGGCGAGCCTTGGTCGCGAGGGCGTGACGCTTGAGCCTGCGGCCCTGCTGCGCGTGCGCTTTGGCCGTGCGATGCAAGCGTCGCGTGGTCCGGTTGCGCTCGCCCGCGTGACGCACGATCGCCAGGCGCGCGAGTGCTATCCGGCTGCCGTGTGGACCGAGCTGCGGGCGCACGCCGAGGCCGCTGACGCCGACAAGGCCGCTGACGATGCTAGGGCCGCTGACGATGCTAAGGCCGCTGACGATGCTAAGGCCACTGGTGACGCTAAGGCCGCTGACGCCGACAAGGCGAAGTGCGTGGGTGAGGGCGATATCGTAAGGGACTTCGATCCCGCGGCAGGCGAAGGTCTTAGGCGCGAGCGCGTGACCTGTGAAGCCCCTCAGCATCTGAGTGCCGAGGCCGTGCCGTATTTGGTCCTGCGCCGTCGCGATGGCGAGGGCGAGGGCGCGCCGCTCGTGCCGCGCCTGACGTCCGCCTCGCAGATCGAGGCCTATTCCACCTGCCCGCTGTGCTGGTTCGTCTCGTATCGCGTCAAACCTCAGTCCATCGATGCGGGCTTTGGCAACATGGAGAAGGGCAACTTTGTCCATGACGTGCTGGAGCACTTGCATGCACGTCTTCCGCAGGAGGGCATGGAGCGCGTGACGCCCATGAATCTGCCGCGCGCGCAGGGGCTGTTGCGCGAGGTCTTTGCCGAGACCCTGGCCGAGCATGCGGGCAAGCGCGGTACCGAGGGCCCGCTGGTGCCGCTCTCTCCAGTGGAGGAGCGCCAGGTGGCTGAGATCTTGCCGCAGCTGGAGGGCGTGCTTGCCTACGAGTCCGAGGCGCTCACCCCCTTTGCTCCGCGCTACCTGGAGTTTGCGTTCAACGAGCTCCAGGTCGAGTATGCCGGTTGGCCGCTCGGCGGGCGCATCGACCGCGTGGATGTGGATGCCGAGAATCGCGCCGTGGTAATCGACTACAAGCATCGCACGGGCGTTGAGGAGTTTAAACTCGCCGACCCCACGGTGCGCGACGAGGAATCGGGCGAGGCCGCCATCGACGACCCGCGGTGGCTGCCGCCCCATACCCAGACGCTTATCTATGCGCAGGCCATGCGCCGGGCGCTGGATCTGGATGCCCGTGCGGCGCTCTATTTTTCGACCAAGGGCGGCAAACCGGCGCTGCGCGGCGCCGCGAGTGCCGAGCTGCTCGAGGAGGAGCGTGGTGACGGCCGCATCCCGGGGCTTAAGAAGGGCTTTCCCGGCGAGGGTGGCAGCATGGACTTCGACGCCCTGCTCGATCGCGTGGAGGCCGGCATCGCCGAGCGCCTGCACGAACTCGAGGCAGGCGACGTTGCCGCCGTCGACCCGACGTCGGCTCAGGCCGCGCATGCGCGCTGCTCGTATAACCACGAAGGAACGTTTGTAAGGAGGGACGTGTAGACCATGGATCTTTCGACTTTGATGCCGCAACAACTGCAAGTCGTCAAAACGCTCGACCGTCCGCTGTTTGTCTCGGCGGGCGCCGGTTCGGGCAAGACCTTTACCCTCACGCGCCGCATCGTCTACGCGCTCTCGCCCGAATCCGGTCCGTTCGTTGAGCATCTGGACCAGGTGCTCGCCATTACCTTTACCAAAGATGCCGCGGCCGAGATCCGTGACCGTGTGCGCCGCGCGCTCATCGACGAGGGCATGGACGAGGAAGCCCTGACCGTCGACGATGCGTGGATCTCGACCATTCACGGCATGTGCTCGCGTATCCTGCGCGCACATGCGTTGGAGCTGGGCATCGATCCCGAGTTCACGGTGCTCACCGATACCGACGAGCTTATGGACCAGGCTGTTGAGCATGTGCTGGCCCGCGCGACGGCGCCCGATGCCGTCCCCGAGCTCGCGGCATCGCTCAAGGCCCTCTACGCCTGGTATCCCATGGCGGGCGAGGGCGGTCCCTTTGGCGCCGGCACGACCATCAAGGGTCTGGTGCGCGACCTGCTGGAGCTGTCGAGTCAGTTGCCGGGCGGTATGGACGACGTGTGCGTGGCGCGCGGCCAGGCCGATACCTCAGCGCTCGCCGATGCCTATCGCGCGGCGCTGGGCGCAAGCAAGGCCGCGACCGAGAAGGCACAGGTGGCACTCGACGCCATCGACGCGTTTGAGGCGAGCGGCAAAACCATGGAGGATGCGGCGCGACTCATGATGTCGTGCAGCATGCCTCGGGCGAGCAAGGCGTTTTCTAAGGAGCAGGTGGAGCTACTCAAGGCCGAGGCTGCCGATGCGTTTATCAATATCGTGCTGGCCTGCGGTGGTCCCGCGCTCGATGCGCTGGTGGGGCTTGCTCGTGCTGTGGAGGCGGAATACCGCGCGCTCAAGGCTGACCAGTCCGCGCTTGATAACAACGACCTGCTGCGCATGGCGTACGAGGCGCTGCGCGATTATCCCGCCATCCGAGCGGCCTATGAAGGTCGCTTTAAGATGGTCATGATCGATGAGTTCCAGGATACCGACCAGATGCAGGTCGATTTGATCCGTTACCTGACGGGCGCGGGGGAGCGCGCGCTGTGCACCGTAGGCGATGCGCAGCAGTCGATTTACCGCTTCCGTGGCGCCGAGGTCGAGGTCTTCCGCCGCCAGGAGCGCAAAGTGGGCTCCTCTGCTGCGCCCGAGACGGCTGTCGCATCCGATGCCCCCGCCGGCGAGCTCGTCAAGCTTGTACGCAACTTCCGCAGCCACGACGAGGTGCTGCGCTATGTGGCGCGCGTCTTTGACGGCGACACCGGTGGTTTGATGCAGGGGTTCTTGGATCTTGAACCGAGCGACGAACGCGAGGACAAGCTCAAGGCGAAGGCATCGCGCCGCCAGGCGATCTTCGTTGCCGGTGGCAGTACGCAGGAGCGAACGCAGGCGAAAGCTCGTGCGATTGCGGAGCGATTCCAAGCACTCGTTAAAGCGGGCCAGCCCCAGGGCAGCATGGTCCTGCTGCTGGGCCGCATGACCAACGCCGATGTCTATGCGCAGGCCTTCCGCGACCAGGGGCTCGACTGCGTCATCGCGGGCGGCTCGGTCTTTGCCCAGGCTGCCGAGGTCCAAACGGTGCGTGCCCTGGTGTGCGCGCTTGCTAACCCGGCCGATACGGCGCAGGGTCTTATGCCGCTGCTGGCCTCGCCGATGTTTGCGCTCGGCGCTCAGGAGTTCCTGGCGCTGGCGACCAAGCTGGACGACCAGACGGGGGAGACCTCGCGCCGCAACATCGACGTGGGCATCATGAGCGATTGCGATGTGCCGGGGCTGCGGAATCTGCCGCTGCTGACGCGCGCCCGCGAGGTGCTGCGCTATGCGCTTCGTCGCGTGGGGCGCGATTCGTTCGCCGCCATCGCGCGCGATACTGTCAACGCCTCCGGCTGGTTTGTGCGTCTGGCGCAGCGTGGTCCCGAGGGCAAGGCCATCGCCGCCAACGTGCTCAAGGCGCTCGACGCCGTGGCCGAGGCGGAGGCTGAGCTCGGCAATTCTCCGCGCTCCATCGCGCTCGCCTTCGACCGCTTCTTGGCGGGCAAGGAGGCCCCGGGCGCGCTCAACGAGGAGGGCGACGGCGCGGTGCGCATCATGACGGTGCATGCGTCCAAGGGTCTGGAGTATCCGGTCGTAGCGGTTGCCGAGTGTTTTGGCGTGCGCAAATCGTCCGGTGCGGCTCAGATGGGGCGTGTCGAGGGTGGAGCGCAGGTCGTGGCGCTGCCGGCACGCTTCGACGGCGTTAAACTCGCGGACGGCACGTTCGTAAAGGGCGATGACGTCAAAAAGCAGTTTGAGCATGCGTTTAAGGGTAAGGGCACGTCGCTATGGTTGCCGCCGGAGCTCATGGAGGATGTCTGCGCGACGGGTTCTCCCGCCGAGGCATTCGTTCGCCTGCGCAACGACGACTTGCAGCTTTCGCTCGAGGAGCGGGCTCGCTTGCTCTATGTCGCCATGACGCGAGCGCGCGAGCTGGTCATTCTGGCGATGGATGTCGGCGTGAGCCGCGGCAAGGTGACGGCGCCGACCTTCGATGTCGAGACGGATCTGACCTACGACGTGCTGCGCCGCATCCTGCCGACGGACGGCCTGGACATGCCGCAGCTCGATGCCGACCGTTTGGTGTTCGACAACTCCCAGCCGGGCGACTACGAGCTCATCTCGCTGGCTAACTTTGCTTTTGGCGAGCAGTCGTTTGAGGCCAATGCTTCGCTTGATGCCGAAGGCAGGCTTGTCCGCGGCGATGCGGAGCCGGAGGGTGCCGGTGCGGATGCCCGCGCCGCCGTTCCCGGTCCTGCCGACCCCGAGCCCGATGCGTTTGAGCTCGTGTATCCCCAGGCGGTGGGCGTGCGCATGGGCACCTGCCCGTATCCGGCGCGCGATTCGTACAGCTACTCGTCAATTGCCGCGGCGCTGCATGCCGAGTCCGAGGACCGTGCCGCCGAGGCACACGTGCCCATGGACGAGGCCGGCGATGATGCGGAGTCGGATGGTTCCGAGATGACGGATGCGGACGTGGCTGCTGTCGAGCCCGCCGGCAACCCCATGGCGCTGGGCTCGGCGTTCCATGCCGCCTGCCAGTGGCTGATCGAGATGGGTGCCGATGAGCTGCCCGCCGCGCGTGCCGATGCGCTGGCGCGTCTGTGGCGCCTGACGCCGGAGCAGCGCGAGCGCTTCGACGTTGCCCTGGACCGCTGGCTCAAGTCGGCGGTCCGTGCCGAGCTGCTTGCCTGGCCGTGCGTTCGCGCCGAGGTGCCGTTCTTTTCGCTGGGCTGCGAGGACAAGGACATTGCCCGCTACGGTGCATATGCCGAGGGCGCCATCGATGCACTGGCGACCGACCCGGCCGATCCGTCACGCGCACTGGCCATCGACTACAAGACGGGTGGCACGCCGGATGAGACACCCGACCAGCTGTTCGAGAAGCACGCCCTGCAGGCGCGCGTCTATTCGGATGTTCTGCACAAGGCGGGCTTTAAGACGGTGACGGTCAAGTTCGTCCGCGTGGAGCAGTCCGATCCCTCCAACCCCGCCGAGTCCCAGGTGGTCACCTACAACCTCTAGCTCACCAGGGCCGTCCGCACGCCCAGTCTCCCCATAACTTGCGGTGAAATAGTTCCTGTTTTACGGCCCAGCTGGCTCCATCAGGAACTATTTCACCGCAACTCAGAATCAGTCGGGGGTGCGGATTACGCGGATGAAGTTGCCAATCAAGGGTGCGGATTACGCAAATTTACACTTGACGTTCATCTCGGGTGGGCCTATAAATACATGTGATGGGTTGTTATCCCTTTGGGGAGCATGGCCATCCGGATTCCGTTCGTTATTCAATTGCACATATATTCGGGTGTCACTTTAGGGCATGACCGTAGGCAAGTAGGGTGCTGCTTTCTGCCGAGGTCATGCCCTTTTTGTTCAGCTCCGAATGAGTGCCCTATCATCAAGAGAGGAGGTGCATCGATATGCTGGCGATCAGAAAGCTCAACAATAACGCCGTGATTTGTCGAGATAGTCGCGGTCGCGAGGTCGTGGCGCTCGGCAAGGGTGTCGGCTTCGGTGGTGACTTCCCCCGGGAGCTCGCGATGGACCATATCGAGCGCACGTTCTATAGCATCGATGCCGAGGGGCAGCGTATCATGCAGGATCTTCCTGCCGATGTGGTGCTGTTTACGGCAAAGATCATGGATATTGTAGAGAACGAGCTGCCTTACGAACTCAGTCCCAACGCCGTGCTCATCATGGCCGACCATATCGCCTTTGCGATTGCGCGGCAGAGGAAGGGCATTCGTTTTGATATGCCCCTTACCTATGATGTGCAGCAGCTTTATCCGCTGGAATACAAAATCGGCCGCTACATTACCGCGCGCGTGCGGCAGGAGTTGGGCGTCGAGCTGCCGCGCGAAGAGGTGGCAAGCATCGCCATGAATTTGGTCAATGCAAAGACTGGGGCAGAGGTTACTGTGGCAAGCGATCGCGCCCAATCGTTTGAGCGCCTGCTCAACGATGTCACTGATATCGTCGAGTACGATTTCCGTACCATCATCGATCGGGAGTCTTTTGAGTTCTCACGGTTTGCGACACACGTGCAGTATCTGTTCAAGCGTATCAAGGGTAACGATAGCCTCAGCAGCGCCAATTTGCCGCTTTATGCGAATTCGCGCGAGGAGTTTCCCGAGCTTGCGCAATGCATCGACCACATCTGTACCTATATGAAGCGGGAATGGCATACGGAGCTCACCGACGAGGAGAAGCTTTACTTCATGCTCCATGTCAACCGTATCTGTACGAAGGCGGAATCCGGCACAGCCGGACGCTGACAACCCAGGCCAGAAGGATTGTAACCTGTGTTAGGGCAGGGCATGACCTCCGAAAGTACGAGAACCATCTCGTGCCACGACGATTCGTGGCGTAAAAGGAGGAATGATGACTAACTATCAAAAACTCGCCCAAAGAATCATCGAAGAGGTGGGCGGCAAGGCGAATGTTTCAAGCGCGACGCATTGCATGACGCGTCTGCGCCTCGTTCTTAAGGACGAGGGGCTTGCAGATGACGCCAAGCTCAATGCGATTCCCGAAGTGATTAGCGTGGTGCACGCTGGCGGCCAGGTGCAGCTCGTAATCGGGCCGACCGTCGACAAGGTCTACGACGCGGTATGCAGGGAAGGCGGCTTTGAAGTCCAGACGGCGATTGATGAAGATCTGGACGCAGCAGAGAGGCTTCCCTGGAAGGAGCGGTTCGCTCCGAAGCGCATCGGCAATCTGATTCTCGATGCGGTGAGCGGCTCTATCGCTCCCATTCTGCCCGTGTTCTGCATCGCGGGTATCTTCCGCATGTTCACCATTTTGCTTGGTCCGGAAGGCGCGGGCCTTCTAGCCGCGGAGGGCAGCATGTACCGGCTCTTCACCTTGGTGGGAGACGCGGCATATTACTTCCTGCCGATCTTCGGTGCCTATGCGGCGGCCAAGAAGTTCCAGACGAGTCCTGTGCTCGCGCTCATGACGGCTGCTATTATGATTCATCCGAGCATGCTCGCTATCGTCGAGGAGGGCGCTCCGTTCGACGTCTACGGCATCCCCATGACGCTGGTGAATTACACACAGTCGGTGCTTCCCATCATCCTCATCGTGTGGATTCAGTCCTACGTAGAGGGGCTTATCAAGAAGCATTGCCCTGACATGCTGCGCATCCTCGTGATTCCAGTGGGGACCATGCTCATCATGCTGCCGCTTGCACTCTGCGTCTTCGGCCCCGCCGTCTCCTTCATTATGGGCATCATCGCCGATATCATCATCTGGCTCGGCGCGAACGCCGGTCCGCTGTGCGGTCTGGTGGTCGGTGCGACGTGGAACCTCGTGATCGCTACCGGCATGCATGTGCCGATTCTCACCGCTATGATGCCCGGCTGGCTTGAGGTGGGCTATGACGCCGTGTGCACTCCGGGTACGACGGTGGTTGTTTACGTGACGCTTGCGGTCGCGCTCGCCTACGGCATCCGTGCAAAGGGCAAGGCTAACCGTCAGCTCGGTTGGACTACCTTCGCTACCTATGCGCTCGGCCGCGTATCCGAGCCCATCATTTACGGCATCCTCTTGCGCGATAAGAAGGCGCTCGCTTGGTCGATGATCGGCGGCGCGGCCGGCGGCCTTGCATGCGGTCTGCTCAACGCGCGCATCTTCGTCTTCTCGGGAGTCGGCTTCCCGTGGATGAACGTCATCAAGTTCAGCCAGGACATCATTCCGGGCGCCATCAGCTGCGCGATTGGCTTTGCGGTGACATTCGCCCTCTGCATGGTCTTTGGCTTCGACAATCGCGAATCGGGCGAGAAGGAAGCCGAGGAGGCCCTTGAGGCTTAAGCGCTGCATCTAGAAGGGTGCCTTAGCGCAACGAGTCTCTTCTCGGAACTGGGGCCCCATGAACCCGGACGGGCACCGCTGCATGGTGGTGCCCGTTCGCACTAAAAGCAAGATAAGGAGGACTCCCATGCCATTGCGTTCTGATTTCCTCTGGGGCGGCGCGCTTTCCGCCAACCAGTGTGAGGGTGCCTGGGACGAGGGCGGGCGGGGGCTCGCCAACGCGGATCTTCTGCCGTACGGGCGGGACCGTCTCGCCGTCATCAGGGGTGACGACGTTCCGCTCGAGCCGCTGTCCGACCATTACTACCCGGCCCAACAGGCCATCGATTTCTATCATCATTACCGCGAGGACATCGCGCTCTTCGGCGAGATGGGCTTCAAGGCTCTGCGCCTCTCCATCGCATGGAGCCGTATATTCCCCAACGGGGATGACTCCGAACCCAACGAGCAGGGCCTCGCGTTCTATGAGGATGTGTTTCGCGCCTGCCTCGAACAGGGCATCGAGCCGGTGGTGACGCTCAACCACTATGACGTGCCCATGCATCTTGTTACGGCATACGGCGGTTGGCGCAACCGCGCTCTCGTGGGCATGTTTGAGCGCTTCGCTCGCACTGTGTTCGCACGTTACCGCAATCAAGTGCGCTCTTGGCTCACGTTCAACGAGATCAACATCATGACCTCTGCGTGCTTCATGGCGGCAGGCATCGTGTTTGATGAGGGGGAGGACCGCTACGTCTCCGTTCATAACGCGGTGCATCACGTGCTCGTGGCGAGTGCTTGCGCGGTGCGCGCCTGCCATGAGATCATCCCTGGTGCGCAAATCGGCTGCATGCTCAATGCGGGTATTTTCTATCCTGCTACCTGCAACCCTGCCGACGTTAAAACGGCTCAGGACGAGAATCGCAAGCACTACATGTTCACCGACGTGCAGGTGCGCGGCCACTATCCGTGCTACATGCTCACGGAGTATGAGCGTCAAGGGTTCGCGATTCCTTGGGCGGAGGGCGATGAGGAGGTCCTTGCGCAGAATCCGGTGGACTTCGTGGGCTTCTCTTACTACTCGACGCGCGTGGCGCAGGCAAACACCGAGGGGCAGTTCGACTCCAATCTACTCAAGAGTGCCCCCAACCCTTACCTCAAGATGGAGCCATGGGGCAGATTCATCGATCCCGCAGGGCTGCGCATCACCATGAACGACATATACGACCGGTACGAAAAGCCGCTCTTTATCGTGGAGAACGGTCTCGGAGCCCCGGATGAGCCGGATCAGAACGGCTTTGTGGATGATGGATACCGTATCGATTACCTGCGCGAGCACATCCAGGCTATGAAGGACGCCGTCGAAATCGACGGGGTGGACCTCCTGGGCTACACGTGCTGGGGACCGATCGATCTGGTTTCGGTCGCAACGGGCCAGATGCGCAAGCGCTACGGTTTCATTTATGTCGACCTCGATGACGAAGGACACGGCACACGTCGGCGCAGCAAGAAAAGATCGTTCGAGTGGTATCGCAAGGTAATTGCCTCAAACGGCGAGGACCTGAGCTGAGCTTTCCTCAGGGGCCGGACCGCGACATGGGGTCGCGGTCCGGCCCCTTTGCGACGAATGAAGCAATCAGGTCAAAGCAGCTAAAAAAGACACGTCCCAAAAAGACTGCCCGTGTGGGTTTGGCTAGGTTCGGGCGCTGTCCGTGCCGTGGGGTAAAATCGTTCAGTCAGAACACGAACCCGCATCGGAGCTCATCACATGGCATTCGTCCATCTGCACAATCACACTGTTTTCTCCATGCTCGACGGCGCAACCCGTATCCAGGATATGGTCAATCGTGCCGTTGAGCTGGGCATGCCCGCCGTGGCCATTACCGACCACGGCTACATGTATGGCGTACCCGACCTGGCGCTGGCCTGCGACGCCGTCAACCACAACACGCCCGAGTACAAAACCTGGAGCCACGACAAGGCCTTCTTGGAAAAGGACCGCCGCGACGAGCTGGTGGAGCCCGATCCCGAGTCCAGCCCGCGCGAGCATGCCCAGTATGTGAAGGACATGGCCATGTGGGACGAGAAGGGCAACATCGACGAGCTCAAGCCGCCTCTGGTCATCAAGCCCATCTTTGGCTGCGAGGTCTACTTTACGCCGGACGAGACGCTTGCCCGCGACCATAAGCCCGAGCTCTACCACATGATTCTTCTGGCCAAGGACCAGGAGGGATACGTCAACCTGATGCAGACGGTCTCCGAGGCCGCCGTGCAGGGCTTTTACTATAAGCCGCGCGTGACGCTCGACAACCTGCGCCGCCACGCCAAGGGCATGATCTGCACGAGCGCCTGCATCGCGGGCATCATCCCCAAATACATCGACCGCGGTGACATGGAGGGCGCCATCAAGTGGGCCGAGACCTTCCGCGATACCTTCGAACCCGGCGACTTTTACATCGAGATCCAGGAACACGGCATCACCACCGACAACGGCCTGACCGATGAGCAGATGGACCGCACGCTCATCGACATCGCCAAGCAGGTGGGCGTCAAGGTCATCGCCACCAACGACTTCCACTACCTGCGCCGCGAGGACGCGCCCGTGCAGGACGTCATCATGTGCATTGGCATGAACGCCAAGGTCGACGACCCTAACCGCATGCGCATGACTGGCTCGGAGTTTTACATGAAGACCGAGGAGGAGATGCGGGCGATGTTCCCGTATTGCCCCGAGGCCTGCGACAACACGCTCGAGATCGCCGACAAGTGCTACGTTGAGCTGGACTGGGACTCCATCATCCTGCCGCGCTTCCCGCTGCTCGATCCCGGCGAGACGCACGAGAGCCAGTTCCGCCGCGAGTGCGAGAAGGGCCTGCGCCAGCACTACGGCGACGACTGGGCCACGCGCGAGATTGGTGGCGTCAACATCAAAGAGCGCTTTGAGTACGAATACAAAGTCATCTGCGACAAGGGCTTTGCCGCCTACTTCTTGATTGTTGCCGAGTACGTGCAATGGGCCAAGGACAACGGCATCGGCGTCGGCCCCGGCCGTGGCTCGGCCGCCGGCGCTATCGTCGCCTACGCCATGAACATCACCGCGTTCGACCCGCTCGAGAACGGTCTGATGTTCGAGAGGTTCCTGTCCCCGCAGCGTACCGAGATGCCCGATATCGATATGGACTTCGACGATGAGCGGCGCCTCGAGGTCGTGGAGCACGTTCGCCAGCTCTACGGCCCCGAGAAGGTCACCCACGTCATCACCTACTCGACCATTAAGGCCAAGCAGGCCATCAACGACGCTGCGCGCGTCCTGGACTACCCGGTCTACATGGGCCAGCGTCTGTCCAAGATGGTCTCGAGCGACCCCAAGGTCAAGCTCAAGCAGGTGCTCGAAAAGCAACCCGGCAAAGAGGATCTGTTTAACCCCGATTTTGCCGAGGCCTATAAAAAGGACGACGACGCCCGCCGCATCATCGACACGGCGCTCTCGATTGAGGGCCTTACCCGTGGCGAGGGTGTGCACGCGTGCGCCGTTCTGATCTGCCGCGACCCCGTCAACGAGCACGTGCCCACCAAGCTCGACACCAAGGGCGGCGTCGAGATTACCCAGTACGAAGGTCATACCGTTGCCGACATGGGCCTGCTCAAGATGGACTTCTTGGGCCTGCGCACGCTGACGGTTATCTCCAAGGCCAAGGCAAACATCAAAAAGAACTTCGGCATCGACATCAAAGAGGAAGAGATCCCCTTTGACGACCCCGAGATCTTTAAGCTCATGGGCTCCGGCCATACCGCCGGCGTCTTCCAGGTCGAGTCCGCCGGCATGACGGCCACGATCAAGAACATGAAGCCCACCGAGTACAAGCACGTCGTGGCATTGATCGCCCTGTACCGCCCGGGCCCGCTGGGCGCCGGCATGGTTTCGTCCTACATCAACCGTATGAACGGCAAGGAGCCGGCCGTCTCCTACGACGACCGCCTGGACGACATCCTGGGCGAAACCTACGGCACCATGGTCTACCAGGAACAGGTTATGCTCATCTCCGTCGAGATGTGCGGCTTCTCCAAGGGCGAATCGGACTCGCGTATCCGTAAGCCCGTGGCTAAGAAAAAGATCAAGCTGCTCACGTCGACGGTGCTCCACTGGGAGGATGGCTCGGACGAGACCACCTACGACCACTGGATGAACGGCGCTATCAAGAACAACTACACGCGCGAGGTCGCCCAGAAGATTTGGGACGATGTTCTCGAGTTCGCATCCTACGCCTTCAACAAGTCGCACTCCGCCGGCTACGCCATCCTGGTTATGCAGACGGCGTGGCTCAAGGCGCACTATCCGCACGAGTACATGGCGGCCGTTCTGACGTCCTATACGGGCAAGACCGACAAGATCGTGCACTACGTCTCGGCGTGCCGTCACGACGGCATCCCCGTGCTGTCGCCAGATGTCAACGAGTCCGGCACCGAGTTCACGGCTACCAAGGAGGGCGTGCGCTTTGGTCTGGCCGGCATCCGCGGCGTGGGCACCGGCGTGGCGCAGGCGATTATCGCCGAGCGCGAGGCGGGCGGTCCGTTTAAGACACTGCACGACTTTGTCGAGCGCGTGGACTCGAGCCAGGCCAACCGTCGCGTAATCGAATCGCTGATCAAGGCAGGCGCCTTCGACTCCACGGGGTATCCGCGTCGTCAGATGATGCACTTTGTGGACAAGAACAACCCCGAGAACATCATCGACGCCGCGATAAAGCGCCAGAAGGACCGCGCGAGCGGCCAGACCTCGTTCTTCGACATGTTTGGCGACGTTGAGGGCTCGGGCTTTGAGGTGAGCGTGCCCGATCCGGACGGCCAGGAGTGGGACCGCCACCTTAAGCTGAGCCAGGAGAAGGAGGTTCTGGGCATCTATGTCTCGGACCACCCGCTGCGCCCGTTTGAGTATGCACTAGCCAAGGCGCGTGACTTCTCGTTCTCGCAGATCGACACTGGCTACGAAGTTCAGAATCCTACGGGCGGCACCATCAACCAGGAAATTCCCGAGGGCAAGGCGCTGTGGTGGGCCGGCATGGTCTCGAGCGTGTCCAAGCGCGTGACCAAAAACGGTGACCCCATGGGCATCGTGCAGCTCGAGGACATGGAAGGCGAGGCCACCGTCGTCGTGTTCCCCAAGACCTACAAGGAGGCCGAGGGGTACCTGTACGGCGAGGTCGATCCCGAGACCGGCGCGCAGCTGTCCGATGCCTTTGTGCGCATTAAGGGCAAGCTCGAGCGCTCGGACCGCGGCGACCAGATCATCGCGCAGGAGATCGTGCCGCTCGAGCTTAACGAGGAGAACAACAAGCCCAAGGTGTTTGAGGTCATGGTGCCCAACAGCCGCTTTAGCCAGGGCAATATGGCGCGTCTTGCCACGGTGCTTACCGCCAACCCGGGCGGCGACCGCGTGGAGATCTTTATCGAGCAGGTGGACGGGCGCGTGCTACGTGCCGAGGTGCCGGCCAAGGTCAACGCGCGCTCGATTCCGCTGCTGGCCGAGGCCAAGGCTATCGTGGGTAACCAAGGCAGAGTGACGGTGATCTAAAATGATTTTTCTGGGACGGGGATTAAAAAATCATTTTGGATGACGTGTGGCGGAAGACCAGTTTTTCTGGGACGGGAATGATTTTTTCATCCCCGTCCCAGAAAAATCATTTGGCGCGCGAGATTGGAGGAAGTGATGGCGCAGGGGACGTTCGTGCAGGCGCTCCGGAAAGAGGCGGCGCTGAGCGGCACCTTTATGAAGGGCCGCTCGCTCATGCTCAACGGTGCCGTGCTGTCGATTGAGGACAGCGGCTCGCGCTTCTCCAAAAACGTGACGGTTGAGGGCTCGGTGCGCGGCTCGCGCGGCGACCTGTACAAGACGCACGTGGCGCTCGATATGGACGAGCACGAGGTGATCGACTACGACTGCGATTGCCCCGCTGCCTATCGTTACCCCGGTATGTGCAAGCACGCCATTGCCACGGCGCTCGCGTATCTGGACGCGAGCGGCATTGAGCCTGTTGAGGGGCTGCGCACGCCGGTTCGCACGTTTACGGCGCAACCGAAACAGCCCGCGCGCACCGCGCCCAAAGCGCCGGCCGTCAACCCCAACTTTCCCTTTCCGGCGCCTGTCCCCACGAGCCCCAGTCTCATGGCGGCGCTCTCCGATCTTTCGGACGCGCGCATGGATGAGCTGGCTAGCATGCGCCGCAAGCTTGCCGGTGCCGTTGATCCCGATGCCCCCAAGGCAGTGTTGGAGCCCTCGTTGGTGCCGTACTACAATCCGCTGTTCGCCGACCGCTTTAGCTGGGCGCTCGAGTTCCGCATTCGCTGCGGTTCGGTGTCCTACGTGGTCAAGGATATCGACGGCATGGCCGACGCCTATGTCCGAGGCGGCACCTTCTCGTACGGCAAGAAGCTCACGTTTGTCCATTCACCTGAGGCCTTTGACGAAACATCGGCAAAGCTGCTCAACCTTGTTGTGACGACAGTTGCCTATCTCGATGACATCACAAGCTCGCGTTCGGCGTCGTACGACTTTGCCCGCAGTGGTTTTGTTGCCGAGCGTCAGTTGCCGCTGTCCGAGCATAGCATCGTATATGTGCTGGACCTGCTGCGCGGCCAGACCATCTCCTTTGAGCCCGCCTGGTCGCGGGGGATGACGACGCATCGCACCTACGACGTGGCGGTTGAGCTGTCTCCGCAAGGGGAGGACGAGGCATCCGCTAAGCGCCCACCGCTGCTTGCCGCCAAAATCGCGCCGGCGGCTGGTGGTAGCTATGACCTGCGCCTGCCCGCCGATATGTACTGCTTTGCGTCGGGCGATGCCGCCTACTTGGTTGACACGCGCCGCGCGCGCCGTACCGACGCTGCATTTGCTCAGCATGCCGCACCTTTTTTGTCGCGCTTGCTGCCGTGCCGCACGCCCGCCCATATTGCCGCCGAGCAGGTGGGTGAGTTCTGCCGTATGGCGCTGCCCATTTTGCGCGACTACACCGACCTCACCGCGCCCGCCGCGCTCGATACCGTGGCACCCGAGCCGAGCTTTGCTATGGCGATCGGTGTCGACGATGGGCTCGTGACCTGCAAAATTACGGTTACCTACGGCGATTGGTCGGCGGATCTCTTTAGCCTGGGCGCTCCGGGCAGCCCCTTCGAAGAGCAGCGCCCCGGTGTGCCGCCCCGCGACGAGGTGGCGGAGTTTCGCGTTATGGATACGGCGGCCCTGTACTTCGATTTCTACGAGCGCGGTCTGGCGTTTGAGGAGCGCGATGACGCCCGCTTGTTCTGCCTGCTGACCGAGGGCCTGTCTGCCCTGTCCGAACTGGGTGAGATCATGCTCAGCGACCGTCTGCGCCAGATCTCGGTCCGCCCCGCGCCCAAGCTCTCGGTTCGTGCGACCGTTAAGAGCAATCTGCTCGATGTCGAGCTGGGCGCGAGCGGGCTTTCGGCCGCGGACCTTGCCGTCTATCTCGATTCGTACAAGCGCCATCAAACGTTTGCGCGCCTTACGTCCGGCGACATCATTCGCCTGGACGAGGGAGCGCGCGCCGCGTTTGGCCTTGCCGAGGACCTGGGTGTCGATGCCGTCGACCTGCTCGACGGCGTGTCGCTTCCCGCGTCGAGCACCCTGTTCGTCGACAGCATGCTCGCACGCACGCCGGCGCTCGAGGCCGATCGCGACGCTGCGTTCCGCCGTACCGTCGAGCGCCTGGACACGCTCGGCAAGATGGACTTTACGGTGCCGGCATCGCTCAAGGCAACGATGCGCGGCTACCAGGTCGACGGATACCAGTGGCTCGGCTCGCTTGAACACCTGGGCCTTGGCGGCATCTTGGCCGACGACATGGGCCTGGGCAAAACGCTCCAGATGATTGCGCATATTCTGGCGCGCGTGGAGGCGGGGGACACCAAGCCCACGCTCGTGGTATGCCCGGCCTCACTCGTGTACAACTGGACTGCCGAGCTGGAGCGCTTTGCCCCGTCGCTCGATGTGTGCGCCATTGTGGGCGCCAAGGCTCAACGCCGCGTGCAGATCGCCGGCGTGGCCGAGCATAGCGTGGTCGTGACGTCGTATGACCTTATGCGGCGCGATATCGACGAGTACGTCGAGCGGGATTTTGCCCGCGTGGTGCTCGATGAGGCACAGTACATTAAAAATCCGCTCACGCAGGTGGCGCGCGCCGCCAAGCGCCTGCCTGCCGGCGTGCGCTTTGCCCTGACGGGCACGCCCATCGAAAACCGCCTGTCCGAGCTCTGGAGCATCTTCGACTTTTTGATGCCGGGCCTTTTGGGGACGCGCGAGTCGTTTGCCAAGCGCTTTGAGAGCCCCGTCGAGCATGCCGAGGGCGATAGCGCCGCTCGCCTGCAGGCGCTCGTGTCGCCGTTTGTGCTGCGCCGTGTTAAGGAAGACGTGGTGGCCGACCTGCCCGAGAAGATCGAAGACACCGTCATGGCGCAGCTTACCGGCGAGCAGCGCAAGCTCTACCTGGCCAACCAGGACCGCATCGCCCAGCAGGTGCAGCACCGCGAGGCTGGGGAGTTTAAGAAGGACAAACTCAAGGTGCTCGCCGAGCTCACCAAGCTGCGCCAGATCTGCTGCGACCCGCGTCTACACTACGAGGATTACAAGGCGGGGAGCGCCAAGCTCGATACGTGTATGGAGCTCGTGCACGGCGCACTCGACGGCGGGCATCGCATCCTGTTGTTCAGCCAGTTTACGGGTATGCTCGATATCATCGGTAAGCGCTTGGCCAGGGAGGACATCGCCTTCCTTAAGCTCACGGGCGCTTCGTCTAAGGAGAGCCGCGCCAAGATGGTCGCGCAGTTCCAAGCGGGCGAGGTTCCGGTCTTTTTGATTTCGCTCAAGGCGGGCGGCGTGGGCCTTAACCTGACGGCGGCCGACGTGGTCATCCACTACGACCCGTGGTGGAACGTGGCAGCGCAGGACCAGGCGACCGACCGCGCGCACCGTATTGGCCAGCAACATACCGTGACCGTGTACAAGCTCATCGCCAAGGACACGATCGAGGAGCGCATTATGCAGATGCAGGAGTCCAAGCGCGACCTGGTCAACAGCGTGCTCGGCGGCGACGGCATCTCGTCGGCGCTGTTTACCCGCGAAGATGTTCTGGCGCTGCTGGGCGGCGACGGGCGCTAACCCGCTCGGGTGGGGCCGCCAGGGCGGATAGCGCACGCTGCCCCATCGTCCCCGCCCGTTATGTGTTCATTTGCAATGCCGTGGATGGTTTGTCTGCCTTTGGGCATAAGAACCATCAAGAACATTGGCACGTCAGCAAAGGAGAACATCATGGCGAAATTCTTTAAAGACCCCGACGGTAAGCTCATTGCCGCCCTTGGCAACGACGTTGCAACCCCTGCCGGTTGCACGGAACTGACCGCAAACACTGAGGACGCGGCGCACGAGAAGCACGTGCCTGTTGTCGAGACCGAGCGCGACGGTCACGTGATTCGCGCACGCGTTGGCTCGGTCGAGCACCCCAGCCTGCCCGAGCACTATATTGAGTGGATCGCCCTTGAGGCCGAGGGCCGCTTAGAGGTCCATTACCTTGAGCCCGGCATGAAGCCCGCGACGTTTTTTGCCGGCGGTTCCAAGACCGGTACCGTCTATGCCTACTGCAACCTGCACGGGCTGTGGTCCGCGACGTTCTAGGAGCGCGCCCCCGCTCGGGGTATCATAGCTAGCATATGCACATGCGAGCGCCGACTGCATCATGCGGCCGGCGCTTTTACTACGATTTCGATGGTTTACGACGGAAAGGGCTGAGCCATGAAGCTCGCGCTTGCACAGATCGATATGCGCCTGGGTGATATTGAGGGCATTTGCGGCCGCATCGAGGACCAGGCTCGTCTGGCCCACGAGCGCGGGGCGCGCGTGCTGTGCGTGCCGGCTCCGCTCTTTATGGGCGCCATGCCCGGGGGCCTGGTGGGCACTGTCGACTTTGAGCACGACATGTTGACAGGCCTGACCGCTGTCGCCGAGCGTATCCAAGAACTCGATATGATCTGCATCGTGCCCGCGGCGGTTTCGTTTGAGGGCCAGCCCCTGCTCGACTACATGATGCTCAAGGACGGCCATGTGGTGCCGGCCCGTTCGAGCATTGCCCTGCAGCGTGGTGGGAACGGTGATGCCCGTTGGGCGCCGCCGGTCTTCGACGTGGACGGCGTGCGTATCGCCGTGATCTTCGACTTGGACCGCGAGCTCGAGATGCTGCCGACCGGCGTCGACCTCATCGCCTATTTTCAGTTCAACGCGTTTGATATGACCGACCGCGAGACGGCCGCCATTGCCGCCGTTCGCAGCGGTGCCTACCGCAAGATCGCATCCAAGCGCAGCGTGTGGTTTGCCTGCATGGCGCCGGTCGGTGCCTATGACGAGTCGGTGTATACCGGCGGGTCGTTTGTACTCGACGACTGTGGGCGCGTGGTGGCCCAAGCGCCGTGTTTTGAAGAGAGCCTGCTGGTTCAGGAGATTCAGCGCGGCGTAATGCTCGATGCCCTGGAGGACCACGAGCTGCCCGAGTTTCGTTCCGAGGAGTGGTTGTGGCAGGCGCTGGTGCTCGCTGTGCGCGATAACGCCCGTGCCCATGGCACGTCGCGTGCCGTGGTGGCGCTCGAGGGCGATCTGCCGTCGTCTTTGCTTGCGGCGCTGGCTGTCGATGCATTGGGTTCGCGCAACGTGATCGGCCTGGTGTTGGACCGCAACCGCATCTTTACGCCAGCGCAGGAAGAGGCTGAGGCCGCCCGTTGTGCCGCCGTTCGCGCGATTGCCGAGCGCCTGCATATTCGCACGGTTGAGCGCGATGCGCCGGATACGGCGCGCGTACTCGACCGCGATGTGTCAGCGGGCGATGCCGAGCGCCTGCGCTCGCGTACGCTGGGCCTCATGCTGGAGGATACGGCGCTCGAGCTGGGCGCGATGGCTCTGAGCCCGCTTTCCAAGACCGAGTATGCGTTGGCGGCACCGGCGCTTTGCGGTGGCTACCAGGGCGATTACGCGCCTTTTGGCGATGTGTACCTGTCGACGCTCGAGTTTGTGGCGCGCGTGCGCAACCGCACGTCTGCCGTGGTGCCGCAGGAGCTCGTGACGCTCAATGCGGTGGAAGATTGCATGGAGCGCGTGCTGGCGCGGGCGCTCTCGACGCTCGATGGCCCGGTCGACATGCTCGATCGCGCGGCGCAGCTGCTCGGTGGGCTCGAGCCGGGCGAGGTTGATGGCGCGCTCGAGTCACACGTCGACCGCAATCGTCCCTTCGACGACATTCCGATGGCCACCGGCAAGCCCGAGGCTTGCTCGCTGCTGCTGATGCTCGTGCGCCAGGGAGAGGCCGCTCGCCGCATACTGCCGACGGCGCCGATCGTCTCGGCCCGTTCGTTTGTCGAGCGCGCCTGGCCGTACATGCTCGCGTGGTCCGACCTGGGGCTCAACGGCAAGGAGCGCATGACGGTTGATTCGCTGGCGCGCGCCGAGGTGCGTCGCTTTGCCGACGACGATACGAGTGACCGTATGCGCGGTGAGATGATGGGCATTTTGGGTGAGCTGCTGGGTATTTCGCCCGAGCAGATGGAGGAGCTGCGCTCTGAGGACGGTCAGCGTCGTTTGCACGAGGGCATGAAAAAGTTCGAGGGCGAGGTTCAGGACGCCATCGATAAGATGATGGGCGGCCAGGGTGGCCCGCAGGGTGGACCCCAGGGCGGACCGATGCCGCATCCGCCGGTGGATCCCCGTCAGTTTCCTTTTTTCTCGCAGAACTAACTATGGGATAGGATTCGCTTCCAACCCCGACACTTCAACTAAGCATCTTGGTCCCGTTGTGTTATTCTAGAACAGACGTTCGTGAATGATGCTCGGGGCCTTGCCTTGTGCTGTACTTGTGGCGAGGGGAGGTCGGCTTGGTTATCTTGGGTATCGACCCTGGTTTGGCCCATACGGGCTGGGGGATTATCGAGGAGCGGCGTGGCGAGGTTCGCTGCCGTGCCTACGGTTGTATCGAGACCAGCGCGGGCAGCCCGCTCGCGGTGCGCCTGTCGCATATCGCCCGCGACCTCAAGGGTGTCGTGGAGCGTTATCGACCTGATACCGCTGCTATCGAGAGCATCTACTTTGGCGCTAACGTTCGCTCGGCCATTCCAACGGCGCATGCCCGCGGTGCTGCGCTCGTGGCGCTTTCGGAATGCGCGCTCGAGATTGGCGAATACACGCCCATGCAGATCAAGCAGGCCGTGGTGGGCACCGGTGCCGCAGATAAACGGCAGGTTGCCTACATGGTGCGCACGCTCACGCAGCTCGATCACGACCCTCACCCAGACCATGCCGCCGATGCGCTGGCCTGCGCCATCTGTCACGTTAACCTCAGCCGCACCCGGGCGCTTACCGGCGGCGAGTTCTATCAACAGAGAGGAACCGGATACTGATGATCTCCCAGCTCCATGGAACGCTTGTCGAGGCCACGATGAGCTCGGCCGTTGTCGATGTATCGGGCGTGGGCTTTGAGCTCGGCATCTCGGGCAGCACTGCCGCCACGCTGCCGACGCCCGGCGGCGAGGTTCGCCTCTATACCCGTATGCAGGTGCGCGAGGACGCCATGACACTCTTCGGTTTTGCCTCCAAGGACGAGCGCACGATGTTTGACCGGCTCGTGTCCGTGTCGGGTGTTGGCCCGCGCCTGGCGCTTGCCGTGCTTTCCACCTATACCGTGGGACAGCTGTATTCCCTGGTGATGGCCGAGGACGACAAGGGCATGGCCAAGGTGCCCGGTGTGGGCAAAAAGACCGCCCAGCGTCTGATCCTGGAGCTCAAGAGTACCTTTGCCAAGGACAAGGGCTTTGTTCCGGTCGACGTAATCCCCGGTCAGGTTGCGATGCCGGTTCCCGCCGCCGCTCCCTCGGCCATCGACGATGCCCGCGCGGCGCTCCTTTCCATGGGCTTTAGCCCGCAGGAGACCGATGTTGCCCTGAGCGGGTATGATGGGCAGAATATGCGTGTCGAGGATCTGCTCGGCGCGGCGCTTAAGCGACTTGGAATGGATGCGTGATGTGGGAAGCCGATGACTCTCAGGACCTGTGGGCGACGCCCGGCAACTCGCCGGCGGCATCCATGGCGCACGGCGAGCGCATGGTGGGCTCGGAGCTGACGCCCGAGGACCTCGATGTCGACCGTACCCTGCGTCCCCAGCGCTTGGATGACTACTGCGGTCAGGAGCATATCAAGCAGAGCCTTCGCGTGCTCATCGAGGCGGCGCAGAGCCGTGGCGAGACGCTCGACCACGTGATTTTCTCGGGCCCTCCGGGCCTGGGCAAGACCACGCTGGCCACGGTTATCGCCAACGAGCTGGGCGCTCAGATCAAGACGACGAGCGGCCCCGCTATTGCGCGTACCGGTGACCTGGCGGCCATCCTTACCAACCTGCAGCCGGGTGACGTGCTGTTTATCGACGAGATCCACCGCCTCAACCGCTCGGTTGAGGAAGTTCTGTATCCCGCTATGGAGGACTTTGCGCTCGATATCGTGATCGGTAAAGGCCCGGCCGCACGTTCGATTCGCCTGGATATCCCCAAGTTTACGCTGGTGGCGGCAACGACCCGCTCGGGTATGCTGACCGGCCCGCTGCGCGACCGCTTTGGCATTTCGTATCGCCTGGACTACTACACGGTCGAGGAACTCGCTCAGATCGTGACGCGTTCGGCGACCATCCTAGGTGTGACGATCGACCATCCCAGCGCACTCGAGATCGGCTCGCGCTCGCGTGGCACGCCGCGCTTGGCCAACCGTCTGCTCAAGCGTGTGCGCGACTATGCGCAGGTGCGCGGTAACGGTCCTATTGAGCTTGATATCTGCCGTCAGGCGCTCGAGTTCTTCGAGATCGACGAGCTCGGCCTGGACTGGATGGACATTCGCATCTTGGAGACGCTTGCCAAGACGTTCTCCGGCCGTGCCGTGGGCCTGACGACCCTTGCCAGCGCGGTGGGCGAGGACCCGGGTACGCTCGAGGATGTCTATGAGCCCTATCTGCTGCAGTGCGGCTTGATGATCCGCACGCCCCAGGGCCGTCAGGCAACCTTGCGCACCTTTGAACACTTGGGGATTGAACCTACCGTTTAGGGCGCTTTGTTTTGGCGGGCTGTTAGGCTATCGCTGGACATTGGGTAAACATATCGCCGTTTGTCGGTTACGGGTGCTTTACTATTGCGCGCGCGTGCTATGCTGGATTGGTCTTTTTCTCATTCGGTAACGAAAGGACCGCCCATGCCTACTGACATCGAAATCGCACGTTCTGTCACGCCGCTGCCTATTACCGAGGTGGCCAAGAACGCCGGCGTCGACGTTAAGCATCTGATTCCGTACGGCTTTGACAAGGCAAAGGTCGACTATTCCCTGCTCAACGAGCCAACTGATCACCAGGCCAAGCTTGTCCTCGTGACCGCTATCAATCCCACGCCCGCAGGAGAGGGCAAGACCACCACGACCATCGGCCTGGCCGATGGCCTGCGCCGTCGCGGCGTCAAGAGCGCCGTGGCCCTGCGTGAGCCTTCGCTCGGCCCCGTGTTTGGCGTAAAGGGCGGTGCCGCCGGTGGCGGTTGGGCTCAGGTCATCCCCATGGAAGACATCAACCTGCACTTTACCGGTGACTTCCATGCTATCGGTGCCGCCAATAACCTGCTGGCTGCCATGCTCGACAACCATATTCAGCAGGGCAACCAGCTCGGCATCGATGTTAAGCGCATCACCTGGAAGCGCGTCGTCGACATGAACGACCGCCAGCTGCGCCACGTTATTGACGGCATTGGCGGCAAGGCCCAGGGCGTGCCGCGCGAGGACGGCTTCGATATCACTGTTGCCTCCGAGGTCATGGCGATCTTGTGCCTGTCCACGAGCATCAACGACCTCAAGGAGCGTCTGGGCGAGATCGTCGTCGGCTACAGCTTTGCCGGCGAGCCTGTCCGCGCCCGCGACCTCAAGGCTCAGGGCGCCATGGCTGCGCTGCTCAAGGACGCACTCAAGCCCAACCTGGTGCAGACGCTCGAGGGTACGCCCGCGTTTGTCCACGGCGGTCCCTTCGCCAATATCGCCCACGGCTGCAATTCCATCATGGCCACGCGTATGGCGATGCGTTTTGGCGATGTCGCCATTACCGAGGCCGGCTTCGGTGCCGACCTGGGTGCCGAGAAGTTCCTCGACATCAAGTGCCGCATGACGGGCGTTCGTCCCAACGCTGTCGTGATCGTCGCGACCGCTCGCGCCCTTAAGTACAACGGCGGTGTTGCCAAGGCCGATCTCAACGAAGAGAACCTCGAGGCCCTCAAGGCCGGCATGCCCAACCTGCTGCGCCACGTCGACAACATCCAGAACGTCTACGGTCTGCCCTGCGTGGTCGCCATCAACCGCTTCCCGACGGACACCGAGGCAGAGCTTGCGCTCATCGAGTCCGAGTGCCAGAAGCTCGGCGTTAACGTTAAGCTTTCCGAGGTCTGGGCCAAGGGCGGCGAGGGCGCGCTCGATTTGGCCGACGAGGTCATGCGTCTGATCGAGCAGCCGAGCGAGCTCAAGTTTGCCTACGAGGACGGCGCCGATGTTGCCGATGCTCTGGAGGCCGTTGCCACTAAGGTTTACCGCGCCGATGGCGTCGACTTTACGCCGGCTGCCAAGCGCCAGCTCGCCGAGCTGCGCGAGAACGGCTTTGGCAACCTGCCGGTGTGCGTCGCCAAGACCCAGTACAGCTTTAGCGACAATGCCAAGGCGCTGGGCGCTCCCGAGGGCTTCCGCATCACCGTGCGCGAGCTCAAGGTTTCCGCCGGTGCCCACTTTGTGGTCGCGCTGACCGGCAGCGTCCTGACTATGCCGGGCCTGCCCAAGGTTCCCGCGGCCGAGAACATTGACGTCGACAACGACGGCAACATCACTGGCCTGTTCTAAGCCTGCTGTCCATAGCTGCTAGTCCGCCCCGCCGTGCCCCACAGCACAGCGGGGCTTTTGGTTCTAGGCGCGCTTGTCTTGTAGATACCGACGGCCTTTGCCCATCATAGGCTTTTGCGCGGGTAGAATGCATGGATAACTTGATGCTTGCAGGCGACGGAAAGGAAACGTTGCATGGACCAGGACAAGACGACCGTGATGGGCGGATATGGCTCCCCGCGGACGGGCAATGGCGCCGATGAGACCCGCGTCGTGCCGAATCCCGGCTACGCTGCTTCCGATACGACGCAGACGTCCGCCGAACCCACACGAGTTATGGGCTATGGCGATACACCGCGGGATCCGTTTGATTATGCACCGCAGGACCCGTATGGCAATGCGACGCCGGACCCGTATGGCTATGCGGCGGCAGGCACTTATAACAACCTGCCGGAAAATCCCATTCCGCAGCCTCAGCAGACGACGTATATGCCGCGTACGGCACAGACCCAGCCTCGTTATGAGTCGCGCGATCCGTATGCGCGCCAGCCTTATCGCGAGTATCCCAAATCGATTCCGCAGTATGGCGAGGACGAGGAGGAGGCGCCGTCGCGTTCGTCGAGTGTGATCAAGAAGATCCTCATTGTGCTGGCGATCTTCTTTGCGCTCTCGGTTGTGTTTGCCATCGTGTCGGGCATGCTCAACAAGCGAGGTGCTGCAACCAGCACGACGGCCGAGCAGACAGAGGTCGCCCAGGCGGGTGCAGTAGAGCTGGGCGATATCCCGGGGCAGTACTGGTCCAACGCCAAAAAGCTCCTCAAGTCGCGCGGCGCCGATCTTTCGAATGCCGTGGTCCTGACTGATGATGGCTCAACGCCCGTCGTCGATGCCAACTGGGTTGTTACTTCTGCCTACTATAACGACAACGGTACCCTTGAAATTCAACTTACGCATAAGAACAGCTCGAGCAACTCGTCCGACGGCCAAAGCGGCACCGACAGCTCGAGCTCCAACATGCTGGAGGACCTGAGCAACAAGGCGCAGGAATTGGGAGACAAGGCGCAAGAGCTGGGCGATACGACACAAAACCTGGGCGATACCGCGCAGAACTTGGGAGACATGGCGACAGATGCCTGGAACGCCCTACAAAACGGCATTTTGGGCGCACAGGGAAACTAGCGGCCGAGCGGAGCGGGGCTACAGCTGCTCGGCCGGACGGTCGGGCGAGCTGAAGCCCGAGTCAAACGTGACGACGCATGACGCATCGGGCCGGCGCTCGTGCACGATGCGCGTGACGAGCTCCAGTAGCTCCTCGTCGGATATGTCAAAGTCGTCGGGACGCACCAGGTCAAATGACACAAAGCCGTCGTGTTCGTGAAGGTCGTGGATGGATAGCGCGGGGTCGATCTGCGCTACGCCGCGCTTGACCCAGCCGCGCAGGTCGTCACCGGTTGTTGCAATGGGGTCGCAGTGCAGCGTGATGTCGATGCCCATCTGATGTTTGATGTCGTGTTCGATGGTGTCCAGAATCTCGTGGTGCTCAAAGGCATCGCCTTCGCCGGGCATTTCCACGTGGGCGCTGGCAAACTGGCGGCCGGGGCCGTAGTCGTGCACCATGAGGTCGTGTGTGCCTAGGACCTGCGGATAGGACATGATCTTGTCGCGGATTGCCTGGACGAGCTTGGGGTCGGGCGCCTGTCCCAGCAGTGGGCTGATGGCGTCGCGCACCAGGCCCATGCCGCTGATGCAGATGAAGATGCCCACGCCCAGGCCTGCCCAGCCGTCGAGGTCAAAGCCGGTCGTTTGCGAAATAAGCGCCGCCACCAAGACCGAGCCCGAGGTGATGACGTCGTTTTTGGAGTCCTGTGCTGTGGCAATGAGTGTTTCGGAATCGATACGGTTGCCCAGCGCGCGGTTGAATGCGGCCATCCAGAGCTTAACGAGCATGGATGTAGCCAGTGCCGCAAGGGAAACGAGCGTGTAAGCGGTGGGGGAAGGCTTGATGATCTTGGTGACCGACTCGAGGATCAGGTTGATGCCGACGGCGCAAACCAGGACGGCGACAAACAAGCCGGCGAGGTACTCGTAGCGGCCGTGGCCATAGGGGTGGCCTTCGTCTGCCGGGCGGCTGGCGAGGCGGAACCCGAGCAGGCTCACGATGTTGCTCGAGGCATCGGAGAGGTTGTTGAAAGCGTCGGCGATGAGGGAGACGGAGCCAGCGAGCAGGCCCGCGATGCCCTTGGCCAGGCACAAGGTGATGTTGAGGCCAATGCAGATGAGGCTTGCGGCGAAGCCCGCGTTGGTGCGGCGGGAGGTATCGACCGGCTCGCCCTCGCTGCCGGGAACAAGCGTATGTACCAGCCGATTTACAAATAGCATAGCGGTCGTCCTCACAATCATGTTTAAGGGGATAGTGTAGCTCGCGCGGGGGCGCCGTGCATCGATGCTCAGAAAATGCAGCAATAGTCTGCCGGTGCTAACGAGCGAGCCTTCTCGTCTGCCTGGGTGCTCGATTTTGGGCCACATGGGTATGGGCACGTGCTTACCTGCCCGACATACTTAATGTCGACAGCCCCAGTGCAAAGGAGGACGTATTCATGGACGAGATGTTTGCCATTAAATGCCAAAACTGCGGCGGCCCTATGTACTCACACCAGGCTAAACGCAGCTTTGAGTGCGCCTATTGCGGCACGGTCGTTCCGTGGCAGGCCGATGCGGGGGAGCCCAAGAGCGCCCTGGGCATTCGCCATACGCCACTGACGGTTGTCGATGGGCTGCTTAAGCTCACGCATGTGTCGCAGCTCGAGCGCCCGGTGGACCCCGACTGGTATTTCTTTAATGAGCACTGGCGCAATCAGTCGGTTCTGGAGCATCTGCTGTGGGAAGATCGCGGCACGGCCCAGGAGTTCCAAGAGGCCACGCACGTGAGCATCCCCTGTCCCTTCTGCGGAGCGTCCTTTGAGGGCGAGTCGACCCAGCGCGTATTTGAGTGCCCGTCCTGCGGCAATAAGATCGGTGTCGCCGACCTGCTCAAGCCGGGGACGTTTAGCAAGCGCCTGACCATGGGCGTTGGTGCGAAATATGTGCCCGAGCAGGGTATTCCCTGCGAGATAACGCCGCAGCAGGCGCGCGCCAATGCGCTTGAGCTGGTGCGCCGATATCCAGACGCCTTTGCCGGTCACGATGTGGAAGACGCGATTCAAAACGACATGATGCTCTTCTACTTCCCCATGGCGCTCGCGGACCTGCGCATGATGGCGTCCTTCCCGGGCAAGGGCCTGAGCAAGGAGACCCTGGTGTACTACGAGGTGCTCGACTGGGCATATCCCAGGGCAAACTACCTGGACGTTCGCCTTATGGGCATTCTGGAGCCATGGGACTTTGCCAAGGTTGGGTCGTTCGACCCGGCCATGCAGGAAGGCGACTTCCGCGTTGTCTCCGTCGATGCGTCCACCAAGGACCAGGTGGTCATTGACAAGCTGGCGCTCGACATTGTTGGCAACGATGCCGAGACTTTCCTGGGGCTCAATAAAAAGAGCATCCGCACCTGGGCGCGCAAGGCCCGCAAGCACAAGGACGGCCTGGTTATGGTGCCGGTCTACTTTGTCGATCGTCCCGCGTCGGATGGACGTAATGGCGAGCAGGTGCGCATTGCCGTGAACGGCCAGACGGGCCGTGCGGCGGCGGTGGTGTTTAGCGACAAGCGCGAGACGCATATTGTGGCGCCGCTCAATCCGAGCCTGCATCTGTCCGGCGAAAGCACCGTTCACGCCACGCCCGTCGAGGTCAAATACGTTAAATCGCCGTTTCTATACCAGATCGTACGCCGTGGAGGCGACGAGCAGCCACGTCAGGTGGCAGCGGCTGCCGAGGGTTCCTACCGAGAAGAAAAACCCAAGCGCAAGGGATTGTTCGCTGCGATCTTTGGGAAGTAGGGAAGCGGAGCCGGGGCGTCGGGCTGCATCGCAAGGTCATGAGACGAATTTAAGACTGCTGGGAACGTGCTACCATTGCCGATAGCCTTAATCTTGTAAGAAGCGGAGGCCAGATTATGGGTTTTGCGGATCAGCAGCTTCAGCTTCAGGTACCGTATTCTCCTGACGACACGTTTAATGCCTTGAAGGCAGCTATGGAAAAGCTGCCTAAAGTAAAAGTTGATAGTGCATCGCCCACAACAAGAACAGTTGCAGCCGAGATTGGTATGAGCCTTTGGTCTTGGGGCGAAAATATCGGTATTTCGGTTGTTCCAGTTGAAGGCGGATCTGGCGTTACTGTCAAGTCGTCATCTAAGGTCAGGGCAAACGTATTAAACGGGGGCAAAAATGCAAAGAATATTGCCGAGATAGTCGATGCCCTATCGAAGGAGCTTGAGCGGTATCCGCAGGTTTCACAGACTATTGAGACGCTGGCGGATAGTGGTTGATGTAGTTGCAAGGCTTGAGAGGCTTGCAGCACTGCGTGAGAGTGGAGTACTTACCGAGGAAGAGTTTGCTGCAGAAAAGGCAAAAATCCTTTCGTAATCAGACACGATGGTTGGATTTGCATTCTATTATTGAACTTGTTTATACCAGGCTGAAAACATCGTGTGTAATAAAGGTGCGTAGTAGCCTCGTCTTGATTGGCGGATGTAAATAAACGGTGGAACGGCTGTAAAAGAGCCTTGCCACTGGGTAAAATCAGGATGTGCCGCGGAACCCGCTCCTCAGTCGGTCAACTTTGGAAGCGCGGGCAACGCAGGTACTATCGTCTAAAGGGCCGGGTGCGACCGGCCCTTTGCATGACTCCCTTCGCTATCCGTTACTGCTTATATTCCCGCCAGATCGAGTAGAGGTTCCGGACGATGCCGGTTACATACATCGAGAGGCGCAGGATTTCAAGAAACAAGTTCATAGGCTTCACCCCAATCGGAGATCGGAGCGTTGCCCGCAGGCGGATTCCGCGGCAGTCGTAATTCTACCTCACAGGCCGCGGCGGGAGACATCCTACCCGCCCCATGGCTTGGAGCAGTGTCGATCTAACGGGCAATCAAGCCTCTAGTTCTCTTTGAATTGAGCAAGCATCTGCCCGAAGAAGCTTAGTTCGGATGGCTCATAAATGATCGAACCGCCGTCCGCGGTCCTGTAGACCCCGCAGGGGAGGTAACGCCCGTCGGGGAGGACATAGAGGCTGGCTTCCTCCTTCAGTCCTACTGGAAATAGCGGAATCCCGTTTTCGTCCACTTGGAACTCGTCTATATTTGCGATCTTCCTCTCCATGATGCCTCCTGCCTTATTTCTTGAATGGCGCCTTAAAACAGGCAGCTCTCAATCAGCTCTTTGCCGCGCAGAGTGTCGATCCACTCCTGTGGGATGGCTTTGAGACCGTATGCCGTGCCGGCGAGGGCGCCGGCGACGGCTGCGGTGGTGTCGGTGTCGTCGCCTAGGTTGACGGCGGCAAGCACGCAATCTTCGTAGCTGTTAGTGTTGACGAAACACCAGGTGGCTGCCTTAAGCGTGTCGCGCACGAAGCCACCCGACCTGATCTCCTGCTCAGGCACGCCTTTCAGATGGAGCGCCCACGAGGGGAGCACGTCGTTCATCACATCCCTCATCAGCTCGACAAATATGATGCATGCGTCGGTCGACGTTCTGTGGGCGTGCGTAATCGCGGAGACCTTGCTGACCTCTTCGTCTGTCGCATCGGTGAACGCCAGGGGAGCGATGCGCATGAGCGATCCGTTGCCGTTGTCGCGCTCGCCGGAGCCTCCTTTGCCGGTGCGCAGGGCGCGGGCGGTCGTACCGCCGTAATCGAAAACGCCGTCGATCGTATACTCGCCACGGGCAATCCAGCTTACGAACTTGTCGCGCATGTCCGCGGTGTCGATGTGCCCGAGCTCCCTAATCGAGTCGCAGGTAGCAAGCGTCATAGATGTGTCGTCGCTCCAGGTGCCGGCGGGTTGCCCATGCGTGCCGTAGCTGATCATGTCCGCGCATTCGAACGTACCGCGGGGCCTGAACTCGTAGGGAACGCCCAGCGCGTCACCGACGGCAAGCCCATAGATGCAGTCGCGCAGTGTTGTTTTCGGTCTGTCTGTCATGGAAAGCTCCTCTTATCCCGGGTGATGTGGAGCGCCGTCGGGGGTATCGGTCGCAACGTGCCGCTACCCTTGCGCTTCGCCATTAGTCGCTTCGTTGATGGCGCGGTACTCGGCACTCAGCTCGCGCGCCAGCTCTTCCTTGCTTGGAAGATACGGCAGGTATTTGGCGGCAAACACCTGGTCGTTGTCTTCGGGCAGCGTGTACTCGACGATCGAATTGCTTTTGTCCGCGCAGAGCACGATGCCTATGGGCGGATTGTCGCCTTCGTTCATGAGCTCGCGCATGTAGTAGTTCACATACATTTGCATCTGGCCCAGGTCCTGATGCGTAAGGTCATCGGTCTTAAGGTCGATGAGCACGAAGCAGCGCATCAGATAGTTGTAAAACACAAGGTCAATATAGAAATGGCGCCCATCAAAGGTGATGCGCTTTTGGCGCGCCTCGAAAGCGAAACCACGGCCAAGCTCCAGCAGGAACTTCTGAAGATGCGTGATGAGCGCCTGCTCTAGATCGCTCTCGCGAAACGCAGTATCGTCCGAGAAACCTAAAAACTCCAGTACATATGGGTCGCGGATGATATCCTCGGGGCGACGAGCCGGGGCGCTCTTTTGGATTTCCTGGGTGACGGCCTCCTTGTCCTTGCTGACAAGCAGGCGCTCGCGGAACATGGTGTTGATCTGGCGCTCGAGCTGACCGTGCTCCAACGAGAATCGGCGCATTCGTTCATGTACCAGGCGCGAGCATCAGGGTCGGGAATGCGCATCAACCTGCGGTAATGAGTCCAGCTCAATTCGCTACGCAGTGCGTCGCGAATTGGAAACGCAAGAAAGAGCTGACGCATATTGCGAAGGTTTGCGATGCCAAAGCCTCTTCCGAAATCCGCGGTAAGCCTTCTGGAGAGGCCTGCAATCAATGCCTCTCCATATGCTGCGCGCTCCTCTCCGCCCTGCTCGTCAACAATGCTCTTGCCGATCTCCCAATACGCCTCAACCATCGCAAAGTTAACGGCGGTATAGGCCTTGTCGCGAGCGGCGTTGAGAATCGAGGAAACCTGCTTGTAAAAAACTTCTGGCACGATTGCCGATTCTCCACGGTTTACCAGTTCGCCCATCACTGTCGCCCCACTCTCCTCTTGTGGAATGCATCTTTGTCGCATTTAGTTTAAAGTCTCGCGCGGACACGAATTGCTGTGCTGTCTGGCACCTTCGCATCGGAGCCTTGCGGTGACTAAAATGTGGCCATAGAGGCAGTTTTAGCGAACCCCGCGGGAGTGACACGCATGGATAACAACACTTTGCTACTCCTTCATGTCAAAAATAGGGGCGCAGAACGGTATTCTGCGCCCCTGATTGAGCCGATGCGTCTGAAAGCCGGCTTGCCTATTCGCTAGCGCCTTCGCTGTCTTCGCGATCGTTGGCAAGCATTGCCGCGCCGGCGACCGTTGTCGCCACGGCGGCGGCAGCGAGCCCGGCGGCAATGCCAGAGCCGTCGCCCGTGCCGGCGAGTTTTCCGCCCGATCCCTTGCTCTTGTTGCCCTTGCCGTTCTTGTCGGCGCTGCCCGCGTTGGTGCCGGTGCCGGTGTTGCCTGCACCGCCCGCGTCGCCCGAAGCCGCCACAGTAAAGCTTGCGGCTCCGTCGGTGGCAAGCTCGTAGTTCTGCGCCGCGTCGCCCAAAAGGCCTTTCGCGCGCACCCAGTACGTCCCTGCGGTAAATGCCTCGCCTTCGGCCATTGCCGTGCCCGGCACACCGTTTGCATCGTGCATAAACTCGAGCTGGGCGGTGCAGGCATCGCCTTCGAGCTTGCCCTCGAGCGGCGCCGCGATCTTTGCGCGCACGTCCTCGCCGGCCTTAAGGCCCTCGAGCCCTTCAAAGTGGGGCGTCAGTGCGCGCGGGTCGATATCGATGGGCACGGAACCCTGCAGTTCCGTAACGGTCTCGTTGCCCAGGGCGTCGACATCCACGTATTCGATAGCAAACGTGTTGCCCGAAGCCGCCACGCTGAGTACGTTACTGCTGTCGACAAGGCGGAAACGACCCTCGCCAACGGTCTTTCCATCCTGGAGCGAGGCATCGCTCAACGAGTCGCCGTATGTCATGCGCATACGGGTCGGGAGGTAGTACGAAACGGTCTGCTTGTGCTTCGCATCGTAATTGCGCTGGTAGATGCTTCGGGCCAGTGCCGCATCAACAAAGTCGGACGCAATGATGCCAATGTGCTTGAGGCAGTCCTCCTTTGTGCTCTCATTTCCGGTGCTGTTTATATACTGGCTCTTGTATAGATGCTCGTTGACCACTCGTGCTGCGGTAAAAGGATTGCTTCCTTGCTTGTAGTTCGTGCAGCTGGTGTAGTTGATACACCAGCTGTGCTCCAGGACCTTTACCTTGGCCCCGTCATTGTCCTCGACGTCCACCATGATACGGGCGAGCTTGGTTGTCTCCTGCAGCGCCATATCGACCCAGCCGATTTTGTCGGTTCCTGTGCATTCGTAATGGTCCTGGGCGTATACCTTGGTGCAATAGGGCTCTTCGTCACCCGTTTTCCCCACGGCTTCAAAGCCCCGCTCGTCTCGAACGAGACACATAGAGGTGCTGTCGGTGTGTGCTGCGATTTTGTCGTCCCATTGGGTGAGGTCGAGGCCCCATGTGTGGCTGCTTACGCTGTTGCCGGCGAGCCCAAACCGACGCAGCAGGACGATCTTTCCGCGCACCTCGCCCAGCGTGGGGATGCGACTCGATGTGTAGAACAGGTCGGGGTTCTCATCCAAAACCTTGCCAAAGGCCGTCGTGAGGCTTTCGTTGGTAGCCTCGCCATTGCCCCGCGACACGAGCATGATGAGCGCTTCTGTCGGGTTTTCGCTCAAAAACGTATTGAAGTACCCGATGACATCGGAGAGATGCATAAAGTTCCCGTCTTTTTTGAGCAGGTAACAAGCTCCGTGGTCGATGCCGGGGTTTTCACCCTTTCCAAGTCGAATATCAAAATAGCGAACGCCTTCGAGCAGCTGCGTGGGGATGTAATCCTGCTGGCATTTTGCTTGGGAGGATTGGGGCTCGGTGTCGTTGTCCACGCTGCAGGTGCCCGAATCGTGCGTGCCCGGGATGCTCAGTTCGTCGAGGAACTTGTTGTTGTCGACGTATTTCATCCAACAGGGCCCGTCGACGTAGCTGCTATACGTGGTCCAGTCGATACTTCTAACCGTGGCATCGTTCTTTTTCATATCGTAACCGATAAGTTCGAGCTCCCACGGAATGCTCTTACTCTTATGGCAGATCTTATTGTTGTCCTGGTCTTTGCCGTCCGATTCTATTGCCAGGTACTTAATGTCTTTTTTCTCGGTTTCTTTCTCGACCGTGCGGTCTCGGATGATATAGGTTCCGTTTGACTGGCGTTTAAACGCAAAAGCGCGGCTGGGCTTGTCGTCATACTCGCCACTCCATACGTGGATGACCTTTCCATCTTTGTCCGAGTCGCCGTCGACCGACCAAATGCTGTAGCCCGTCTTTTTATGCTCTTCGAAATTGAGTAAGGTGCGGATGGCATACCAATTTGTATTATCTGCATCGGTCACTACGTGTTCAAGGATGAGTTTGCTGGACGTGCCGTCATTAAACAGGTGGCAGACGTTGCCGCGAACGTTGCCGTCTTGGTTGACGCTCGCGGTGCGAAAATAGCCCGCGGGGCGAAGGCGAATGACGAACTTGTCGAGGGTGGCCGCCGGTGTGGGCGTGTCTTCTGCAAATGCCGCGCGCACGGGAAGGCCCAGCGCCGCGGTTTCGGGCAGGCTTGCAAATGGCGACAATGCTGCGAGTCCTAGGCCCAGCGTAAATGCTCGACGACTGATGGCGTGGTGTTCGGTCATAACTCCTCCATTCGCGGGGTGCGGTTATGCGCTCGTTTTGGTCACTATACTGCCTGGATGTCTAAACGTGTTGGCTTAATTGTCTGCGCGGTGCTATTAATCGGCGGGCGGACGCGTTGGGGCGCTTGTCTATTTGTGTTGCTACCGCGCTGGGGGTGGTTTTGCCGTCCGGCACCCTCGCGTTCGCCGGCTATCGGCATAAGAAAGGGAGGGCCGGCGAGCCGATCCTCCCTTAGTACGAAACGCTGGGGCACCGTCGCTCGTTTGCACTGCGCTCGTGTTTCCCGTTACGCTCGCGAGTCGCTTAGCGCTTGATCTCGATATCGTCGAGCTTGACGTCCATGGCCTCGGTCTTGGCCTTGGCGATATCATCGGCAAACTCCAGGGACTTCATCATGGTCTCGACGGCGTCCTTGTGCTCTTCGACATTGTCGATGCGCACGTACACGCTGCCGCCGTCAACGTCGGTGAAGTACTCGGTCGTCACGCCGCCCGTGTGCGTGTAGGAAGCGTTGCGCCAGGTCTTGCCGTTGTACTTAACGGGATCATTCTCGGTCCACTCAAAGTCGGTCTTCCACTTGGCCTCGTAGTCAAACAGCTCGTCGGCGTTCTTGTCAGGGTCGAAGACGGGGATGAAGCGGTCGCTGGCGTGCTCGCTCTTGGTGAACTTAAACTGGGCCCTGTCGGCCGTGTCGCCGGCAACGTCGGTAATCTCGACGCCCTCGGGGACCTCGACCTTAAACCAAATGAAGTCGGTCCTCATATCCACGGTTGGCTTTTCCGCGCCGCCGCCACCGCTGCTGCCGGTAGCGCCACCGCTTCCGCCACAACCCACCAGGGCAACCGCGGCAAAGAGGCTGATGCAGAGGGTGAGAATCGCAAAGGCCTTCTTTTTCATGGTCGTGTCCTCCTCGATCTGTAACCGCCCATGGATTACTTGCCTTTACTGTACGCGCGAGCGGCTCGTTCGGGTGGGCCATGTGTCCCATTCTGGGGGCCGGATTTGCGCCGGCAAGTGGCAATATGTCCGGGCGCAAAAGAGGGGAGGGCCGGTGCTGTCGACCCTCCCCGGGTTGGGCGCCCGTTGTTTTAATGGGGCGCGTGCGGGTGCCCCGTTACTTGATCTCGATGCTCGAAATTTCGACTTCGCGTGCCTCGGAAACTGCCTCTTCCATGTCATCGGGGAACTCGATGGAGTTGAGGAGCGTCTCGGCTTCTTTCTCGTGCTGGTCGAAGTTCGAGATGAGGACGTAGACGCTTCCCGGCTCAACGTCGGTAAAAAGCATGGTTGAGATGCCGCTGTTGTCCTCGTATGTTCCGACGAGCCACGTCCTGCCGTTATACTCGACGGACCCGCCATCCTTCCACTGGAACGTGTCCCCCTTCTTTTCCGCCTGGTCGGCGTGGGATTCCTCGGCCGTCAGCGCTTTTTTCCAAACGGGGATAAAGCGATCGGCCGAGGCGTTCTCATCTTCGGGGAAGGTGAGCTGGACCCTGTCGGCATTCTTGCCGGCAGAGTCACTTACGCCGACGCCCTCGGGCATCTCGACCTTAAACCAGATGAAGTCGGTCTTCTTGGCGACGGGGGCCTTTTCCTTGCTCTCGCTCTTGGGGGCGCTGCCGCCGCCCGATGCGCTCCCGCCGCAGCCGACAAGGGCAAACGCGGCAAAGAGGGCGATGCAGAGGGAAAGGATTGATAGGGTCTTTTTCTTCATGATGGCGTCCTCCTTGTCTGCCGATGACATCACGGCGCCGCGGGTTGTTGGGGTACTGATTGCGCTGGCGGCGGATGTCTCTGTGTACTGTGCGGCGATACCTCCGTTCGTTGTTTGCGGCCGTCGCTCGGCCGCGCCCCAACGGGTTCCTTACCTATAGATATGCCCCAGCTTGTGCTGCCCGGGAGTCTCGAAAGGTGGGCCATGTGTCCCATGTTTGGGGCACGGGGCGCATGGGACGGCACGGCTCAGCATCGACTTTTCCATGTTGCGCAACAGCGTCTTGGGTGGGGGCGTATAGACTTGGCTGTGACAAAAGCTAAACCACGAAAGGTCGAACGATGTTCTGTCAAAAATGCGGACAGCAAGTTCCCGATGGATCGACGTTTTGTACGCACTGTGGGGCCTCGCTGGCGGGTGGTTCCGTGCCGACGCCTACGGCTGCCGCACCGACTTCTGCGCCCACGTCCGGCCCGGGCCTGACCCAGTCGATGCCGCCGGTCACGCCCGCACCTCAAAAGCCTAAGAGCAAAGCTCCGATTGTCATCGCGGTGGCGTGTGCCGCCGTGGTACTCCTTGGGGGCGGCACGGTGTTTGCGCTTACGGTGCTAAACGGGTCAAAGAGTTCCGGCACGCAGATTTCGGTGGTCGATACCGGGTCTTCGGACGAGCAGGATTCTTCTGCCAAGAAGAAGAGCGACAAGTCCAAGTCCAAGGAATCCTCGTCGTCCGATGACGAGGCCGTTCCCGAGGACGAGTCGGCATACTACGGTTCGGGCGATTCGGACGATTACCTAACCGACGTGCATACGTACACGAACGACATGCATCCTTATAGCATGTCGATTCCCAATCGCTTTGAGATGGAAGACACTCCCAATGGCAGCGGCGCTAGGTATGAGGACCCGGAGACGGGCTTTGTAATCAACCTGTTTGGCTACGTCAACGTTAACGACGAAACTGCACACGAGATGTTTGTCGATGAGGACACCTCGGGTAAGGCCGACCTCTATACCGCGGAGGGCGACAACTGGTACGTGGTTTCGTGGCGCGAGGGCGATACGATCATTTACGAAAAGACGATCGTCACGGATTCGACAATTGCCACGGCGCATTTGGAGTACTCGACCGCGAACCGCGACATGGGGTCGAAGATTATCGACACGCTGTTGCCGACGTTTCAGGTGGACTAGGCATCCGTGCCTATAGCCGGCAATCGGAAACGCCGATAGCCAGAGCTCCTGACAGTCTTTGTCTTATGGGCTAGACTGGCTTGGACAAGATCGATGAATGGGACAACCGCTTCCTGGCGTCGTTGTCCCATTTTTTATTATGCGTGCGGCCCATGGTGGCCGGCGCGGTGGGCAGAGGTGTTTCGATGAGCCAAGAGATGATGGACAAAACCTGCCGAGGGTTTGCCGAGGCGTTGGCTGCACGCGAGCCCGTTCCCGGCGGCGGTAGCGCCAGTGCGTTTGTGGGAGCACTGGGCGCCTCGCTGTGCGGGATGGTTGCTCGCTATGGCGCGACGAACCCCGCGCTTGCCGATCGCGCGGACGATCTGACGCGCGCATTCGCCCAGGCAGACGAGTTGGCACAGGAACTTGTGGGTCTGGTCGCCGAGGACGTTCGTGCGTACGGCCAGGTGTCTGCGGCGTACGGTATTTCGCGCGAGGATCCGGCTCGACCGGCCGCGATTCAGGATGCGCTGCACGTGGCGGCCATGCCGCCGTACCGCATTATGGATGCGTGCGGTCGTGCGCTGGCGCTTCTCGAGGACATGGCGGACAAGGGCTCCCGACAGCTGCTGTCCGACGTGGCATGCGGCGCCGTATTCTGCCGCGCCGCCATGCAGGGCGCAAGCCTGACACTCTTCGCCAACACCACGTCTATGAAGGATCGTGCCCGCGCCGAGGAGCTCGAGGCGGCGTGCGATGAGCTGCTCGATACGTGGCTTCCGCGCGCCGATGCTCTGGCGCGCCGTGCCGCAGATGCCGCCAGGAAGAGGGGATAGCCATGGCCGAGCTGCTTAAAGGGGCCCCCGTTGCCCGTGCTTTGACCGAGGAGCTCGTCGCTCGCTGCGCCGCCCTGCGCGAGCGCGGCGTTGTGCCGACGCTGGCCATCGTTCGCGTGGGCGAGCGCGAGGACGACCTGTCCTACGAGCGTGGTGCACTCAAGCGCTGCGAAAAGGTGGGCATCGAAGCTCGTCGCGTATTGCTGCCTGCCGATGTTTCGCAGGATGAGCTGCTGGCGGCTATTAAGGACATCAATGCCGACCCCACTGTTCACGGTTGTCTGATGTTTCGCCCGCTGCCTGCCGGTCTTGACGAGGATGCAGTTGCCGCGGCGCTCGATCCCGCCAAGGATGTTGACTCCATGACGCCGGCCTCGCTGCTTACCACGCTTTCGGGTCGTGGAGTGGGCTTTGCTCCTTGCACGGCTGAGGCCGTGTTGGCGTTGTTGGACCATTACGGCGTTGAGCTGGATGGTACCAAGGTTGCGGCGGTCGGTCGATCGCTGGTGATTGGCCGTCCCGTTGCCGCCATGCTTACGGCTCGCAATGCCACAGTGACGATGTGCCATACGCATACGCGCGACTTGGCTGCCGAGTGCCGTTCTGCCGACATTGTTGTTGCCGCGGTTGGGCGTGCGCGTACGATTGGCGCGGATGCGGTTCGCGAGGGCCAGACGATCATCGACGTGGGTATTAACTGGGACGAGGCCGCCGGCAAGCTGGTCGGCGACGTCGATTTTGATGCTGCGGAGCCGATTGTTGGCGCCATCACGCCCGTGCCGGGCGGCGTGGGCGCAGTGACGACGGCGATTCTCGCCAAACACGTGATCGAGGCGGCGGAGCGCGCATTGAACTAGGCATTTTTGGCTGATTAGGGGGTTAGATATATACTCCCGTGACACGCCGTGTGCAAAAAATGCCAAATATGAGTACTGTTGCCAAGCTAGTCGCATATAATTTAGGTCATTTTGGCTCTCTAACGATATTTAGTATCGATAGGGACCCTATTTTATTGGACCTTTGAGGAATTACATAGTCTAACTTTTGTACAAATGTAGACTTTCGACGCCCACGCCCGGCAAAATAGCTGCTACTAAATTGGTGTCAGTACTCATATTTGACATTTTTTGCACACAGGGGTTGCTGTGGCCGTGGTTTCGCCCTTTTTGCGCCGAAGCGATACACTGTTGCCGTTTGATTTCTTCGCTCAAGGAGGATGCGCATGCCGTGCACAACGATTTTGGTTGGTAAGAACGCGAGCTACGACGGGTCGACGCTTGTCGCCCGCAACGAGGACTCGTCCAACGGGGTGTTTGAGCCCAAGCGCATGCGCGTGGTGCATCCCGACGAGCAGCCGCGTGTCTACACGAGTGTCCTGAGCCACCTGACCGTTGAGCTGCCCGACAACCCCATGCGCTACACGAGCGTCCCCGACGTTGTCCCGGGCCATGGCATTTGGGCCGAGGCCGGCTTCAACGAGCTCAATGTTGGCATGTCCGCAACCGAAACACTCACCACCAATGAGCGCGTCCGCGGCGCCGATCCGCTCGTGGACTATGTACCCGCCAAGGGCAACGAGGGCGAGGACGGCTATGTTCCGGCCCAGCCCGGCGGACTGGGCGAGGAGGATATGGTGACCCTGGTGCTGCCGTACGCCAAGTCCGCCCGCGACGGCGTGCGTATTTTGGGTGACCTGCTCGAGCGCTACGGCACCTACGAGAACAATGGCATCGCCTTTAGTGACGTTGACGAGATCTGGTGGCTCGAGACCATCGGCGGCCACCACTGGATCGCCAAGCGCGTGCCCGATGACGCCTATGTGACCATGCCCAACCAGCTGGGTATTGACAGCTTTGACCTGGACGACGCCGAGGGCGCTCAGGTCGACCACATGTGCTCTGCCGACCTGCGCTCCTGGATGGCAGAGTGGCATCTGGACCTAACGCTGGGCGTCGAGGGTGACGGTCCCGCCGCGGTCTTTAACCCGCGCGAGGCCTTTGGCTCGCACAGCGACAGCGATCACGTCTACAACACGCCGCGCGCCTGGTATATGCAGCGCTGCCTCAACCCCAGCGATGTGTGGGACGGTCCCGACGCCGACTACACGCCCGAGAGCGACGACATTCCCTGGAGCCGCGTGCCCGAGCGCAAGGTGACCATCGAGGACATCAAGTACGTGCTTTCGAGCCACTACCAGGGCACGGAGTACGACTGCTACGGCAGCAAGGGCACGCCCGCCACGCGCGGCGCCTATCGTCCCATCGGCATCAACCGCAACAGCCAGCTTGCCGTGCTGCAGCTGCGCCCCTATGCGCAGCCGGCGTATCGCGCCGTGCAGTGGATGGCGTTTGGCTCCAACTCGTTTAACGCGCTCGTACCGCTGTACGCCAATGTCGAGACCATGCCCGAGTACTATGCCGGCACGCAGGCTCGCGTGACGTCCGAGCATTTCTATTGGGCCAACCGCCTGATCGGTGCCTTGGCCGATGTTCGCTTCCATGAGTGCGGTCGCGCGGTCGAGGATTATCAGGAGAAGGTCGGCGGCATGGGCCACAAGCAGATTCATGACGTCGACGCTGCCGTAGCCGTTCTGCCCGAGGCCGAGGTGCCTGCCGAGCTTGCACGCGCCAACGAGGAGTTTGCCGAGCTCGTGCGCGTGGAGACCGATGCCCTGTTGGGCAAGGTGCTCTACACCACGAGCTGCGCCATGAAGAACTCTTTCGCGATGAACGACAACGTGAGATAGGGATTTCCCGTCGATCGAATAGCGCTAAAACGCTTTGTCGCTTTCACTCAATCTTGGGTACAAGAACGCCAATGCAGTTGTTTGTGATTGGAGACAACCATGGTTATGAAACTCGATCAGCTTGTTAACGGCGCCATCAACGTGGGCTTTGGCGCTGCCGCCGTTGCTGTCGAAGGCGGCAAGAAGGTCCTCGACGACCTTAACACCAAAGGCGAGCAGGTCCGCAAGGACACCGCCACCCCCGATATCGCCCGCAGCGTGTCCGACATGTTCGAGCAGGCCGGCGGTACCATCTCCGATCTGACCGAGCGCTTGGGCATGCAGGGCGAGACCGCGGCCCAACGCGTGCTCGACGAGCTCATTCTGGCTCGCGTCCGCGTTATGACCGCGCCCGAGCGTACGGCCTTCCTGGCCCATGTGCGCGACATCGTCGATTCGGTCGAGGACAACGTGACCTCGGTGCCCGTCGAGTCCGTTGAGCCCGACGATGCGAAGGATACCGAAGAGGCCGAGTAGCAGCGCAGATGGCAGATTCCACCACCGATTACAACAATCTAGATCCCTTGGGTGACGAGGCGGCGGTTGTCGATGAGGTCGACGCCGCCGTCTCGGGCGCTCGCAAGAAGCCGCGCGCTGTCGATATGGTGCCAGAGGAGCCCGACGCGATGGCGCCGGACGAGGAATACCAGCTCACGCCGGCGGGTCGTCGCGAACGCATCGGGCAGATTGTTCGCCTGGTCAAAAAGTACCGTGTGTGGGATAACCTCACGCCGGTTCGTTTGCGCCGCCTGCTCGAGGAACTCGGCCCCATGTTCGTCAAGATGGGGCAGATTCTGGCCAACCGGTCCGAGATTCTGCCGCAACGCTTTTGCGACGAGCTGCGTCGTCTGCGCTCCGACGTGGAGCCGGTGCCGTACGAGGTCGTACTCAGTTGTCTGGAAGAAGAATACGGCCTGCGCCTGGGGGAGATGTTCGATGCGATCGACCCCAATCCGCTTGGTAGCGCATCGCTCGCGCAGGTGCACCGCGCTCGTCTGGTGACGGGCGAGGACGTGGCCGTCAAGGTGCAGCGCCCCGGTGCGCAGCAGGTTATGGCACAGGACATCGATATCATCCGCTCGGTGGTGCGTATCGTTTCCAAGTTCGTCAACACCGATCAATTTGTTGACCTGCACGGCGTAGTCGAGGAGTTGTGGACCTCGTTTCGCGAGGAGACCAACTTTTTGGCCGAGGCCAAAAACCTCAACGACTTCTACGAGTTCCATAAGAGCGTTCATGGCGTGACGTGTCCTAAATCCTATCTGGACCTGTGCACCGAGCACGTTGTGGTTATGGACTACGTCGACGGCATTTCGATCGCCGATCCTGAACGCTTGGTGGCCGAGGGCTATGACTTGGAAAAGATCGGTGCCGCAATCGTCGAGGACTACTCGACGCAGGTGCTCGACGACGGCTTTTTCCATGCCGACCCGCATGCGGGAAACATTATCCTCAAGGACGGCATTGTCTACTTTATTGACCTGGGCATGGTCGGGCGCATGTCGAGCCATGACCGCGGCATCGTCAAGGATATGATCTTTGCCGTGGCCGAGGGCGACGTGCCCAAGCTCAAGGATTCGCTCATGCGCTTTGCCGTGACGCGCGGCGACTCGGCCGAGCTCGACCATTCGGCCTTTTTGTCCGACTTGGACTTTATCGTCGCAGACTTTGCGGGCCTCGACCTGAAGGATCTGGATATCGGCGAGTTTTTGACCTCGCTGTTAAACCTCGCGCGTAAGAATGACGTTGAGCTGCCGAGCGTGGTGACGATGTTCGCGCGCGGCATGGTGACGCTCGAGGGTTTGCTGACCGAGTACATGCCCAACGTCAACATGATCCAGATCATCCAAACGCACATTAAAAACGAGAAAAGCACCTATGCGCGCGTGCGCGACATGGGGCGCGATCTTGCCGCGAGCAGCTATCGCGCAGCAAAAGGCTCGCTCGAGGCGGCCGAGTATCTGGGCTTGGCGTCGCGCATGCTCACGCGCGGCCAGCTTAAGGTGAACACGCAGATCATGAGCAGCGATAAGGCGCTGCGACAGCTGGGTGGAATTATCGACCGCATGTCGATGGCAATTGTGATTGCCGGCCTGTTTATCGGCTCGTCGGTGGTGTACTACGCGCGCATCGAGCCGGTTGTGTTTGGTATCCCGGTCATTGGCTTTATGGGCTACGTCAGCGCACTGGTGCTGGCGCTTATGCTGGGCCGCAATATCTGGCTCAACAGTCACGGCGGCAAGCACTAGGGGCCGCGACCGTCACCGCATTTTCCTATCGCAAACAATAGCTTTTACCTTGGGCTTCGCCTGCGTGCGAGGCCCTTTTGCGTGATACCATTTTGACGGTAATAATCGATGGCCTAGATGGTGGTGCGGAGACGCATGAATGCGCGGTTTACCTGCGCGTTTGGGAGAATTGGGGTGCAAGTCCCCGGCTGTACCAGTAACCGTAATTCCTCTTGGCTCGGGATGTTCGCGTCGCAGATCGGACGACGTGCCCGAGTCGTTAAGGTTAAGTCGGATCGCCTCCCATCTTGCATGCGGCTGCGGCGTATGCCGCCGGTGTGCATAGGGCTCTGGAGGGAAGGGGGACCCCGATGGGGGAACTCGAGCGCAACATGCGCGATGACGTGGGGCAGCCTCAAGGCAACGCTCCAAGTACAGACAGTAGGAGACAAATGGATATGTTTGTGGACGAGCGCCAGCGCGTCTCGCATCGCCGTGGCGCGATTGCGCGCGGTGTAGCTAAGCGCGGCCTGGTGGCATTCCTGGCCTTCGCGATGGCCTTTGGCACCACGCCGGCTCAGCTGTGGGCCGAGGGCGCCGAGGGCATTGCCGAGGCTGTGGCTCAGGCTGCGACGCCTGCCGAGAACGGCTCTGGTGAGTCCGCGACAAGCCCCGCTGCCGACCTCAATGCGAGCGGCGTGGTGGCGAATGGGGGCACTGCCGAGCAAGATGCCGCCGCGACAACTTCGGGCCCTACCGACAAGACTGAGGACGATAGCGCTGCAGGCAATGAGGCGCCGGTTGCATCGACGTCCGATGCCTCGAAGCAGGACGCCGCCGTTGTCTCTGCCGCTGGAGAGGCCAAGACTCAGCCTGCCAAGGCCGAGAGCCAGGATGTCTCTGCCACGTGCTCCGTCGTCGGCACCGACGCCAAGGGCGCCCAGCAGACCTGGGCCGCCGCGCAGCGAATCACGCTGAAGGAGGGCTCGACCGCGGCCGACCTCTCCGAGCAGCTCTTCAAGCAGGCCGGCCTGACCACCGATTATGATCCCAACGGCACCTGGGGCTGGGCGCTCAACACGATCACGTCGCCCTTCGATAAGGACCGCAAGCTCGGCTACGACTCGGCGACCGGCGCGTACTGGCAGCTGTTCGTCAACGGCAGCGCCTCCGAGGTCGGCGCGGGCGGCTACACGCTCAAGGACGGCGACTCCGTCGTCTGGTGCTACTCGAAGTACGGCGACCCCGCACCCGAGCAGGTTTCCGTCACGATGGAGATTATTGGCAAAAAGACCGGGATAGCTCAGCGTTGGACGAACCCGTCGATCCAGGTGTTTGTTAAGGGCACGTCGATCAAGGATGCCTCCGCTGCTTACTTCGATGCCCTTGGCATAAAGTCAAAAATGTACGACGAATTTGGCTATTGGGGCGTCTATAGTCTCGTATCTCCGCTTGATGGCATCGAGCTGTCGGGTGCATGGTCGTTCTTTGTCAACGGCGTTCCTGGGTCTCAGCTCGATAGCGATTATGTGCTCAAGTCTGGCGACAAAATCGTCTGGGCTTTTGCTCCCGGCGATACTGTGCCCGGCGTCGACAGTGTTGTTGTTGACCCGGGTGCCGCACGTCCTAACTGGGATAGCGATTGGCCTGGTTATACGAGCGCCGACAAAGTAACCGACGCTCCTGTGCCCACGAAAGACGCTGAGGCAAAATGGGTGAGCGAGCTCAAGGGCTCGAACGAATGGAGCAAGGGTATTTCCGACCCGTTGCTGGTCGGTGACTACCTCTACGTGGCCGTTGGTTCCAAGCTGCTCAAGAAAGATGTCGACACGGGTGAGACCGTTGCCGAATCGCCTTTGGCGGCAAAGATCGATTCGACCTCGCGTATGGTATACACTGGCGGCGTGATGCTCGTGCCGCTTTCGAGCGGTCGCCTGCAGGCGCTGACGGTTGATGCTCTGGCGACGGTTTGGGTAACCGATGAGTTGCCTGCTGGCCCCGATGGTGCTCAGCAGTCTCTTGCGTCCATTACGGTTCGTGACGGCTTTGCCTACTTTGGGACGGCATCGGCCAGCTGGTCCGACTCGAGCGACGGCTACCTGCTCTGCGTGCGCATCTCCGATGGCAAGGTTATGTGGCAGCATAAGAACGAGAACAGCAAGGGCTATTACTGGGCCGGCTTGGCGTTCTCGGGCAATTATGGCGTCATCGCAGATGATTCCGGTACGGTGAGCACGGTCGACCCCGAAACTGGAAAGACCGTTGCGTCGCTCAAGATTGCCGAGCGCGTGCGCACGACGGTGCTGGTCGATGGATCGATTGCCTATGTCGTGAGCGCCGATGGCGTTTTGCATAAGCTTTCGGTTGGAACGGACGGAACCCTTTCTGAGCTTGGCAAGGTGACGTTTGGTGGCAGCTCGACCTCGACGCCGGTGCTGGCCAACGGCAAGATTGTGGTCGGAGGCTCATCGACCGAATCCTTTATGGGCGGTTATCAGAACAAGTACACGTATCACTACGGTCAGCTTGCAGTGATTGATGCCGAGACGCTTTCCGTGGACTATTCCATTTGCAAGGCGGACGGTAGCTATATTCGTCAGGGGGCTTCGGGCGGCGGTGATGTAAAGTCGCAGCCGGTCGTTTCTGTCCAGAATGGCGAGACGTACGTCTACTTTACGTCCAACAACAACCCGGGCGGCATCTATCGTTACCGTATTGGCGATGACGAGGCCGAACTGCTTTATACGCCCGTGGCGGGCGACCAGCAGTACTGCATGGCTTCTATTTCGGTCGGATCCGATGGTTCACTCTACTATGTCAATGACTCGGGCAAGCTGTTTGCTGTCAAGGGTAATGGCCAAAGGGTCAAGCGCTATACCGTGACGTTCGACGCCAACGGTAAGGATGCGGCGATGCCCGATTCTCAACGCGTGAAGGAAGGCAAGGCGGCGACGGAGCCCTCGACTCAGCCACAGTGCAAGGGCTACACTTTCGGCGGTTGGTTCACCGATGAGGCTTGCACGCAGGCGTATGACTTCAGTACGCCAGTGACGGCCGATCTGACACTGTATGCCAAGTGGACCAAGAATGCCGTTAACCCTGGCGGCAATGGCGGTTCTGGCACTAATGGTGGCAACGGTGGCGCTGGCAACGGTTCCGGCGCTGGCGCTGGCACTGGCACGGGTTCCGGCTCCGGCTCTAAGGGCCAGCAGGCCGGCGGCGCTATCGCCCCGGGTCATAAGCCGACGACCAAGACGACGGTGTCGACCAAGACCGAGACCAAGGACAACAAGTCCGACAAGAAGGACACCGATAAGTCCGATAAGAAGGACGAGAAGAAGTCTGACAAGAAGTCTGACAAGAAGGACAACAAGTCCGACAAGAAGTCCGATTCCAAGTCCGATTCCAAGTCCGATACGGGTGCTGCTTCCACGACCACTGCTAAGAAGTCCTCTAGTGCTTCCGAGCAGGAGACTGGCACCAACCCGCTCGCCATTGTTGGCGTTGCCGCCGGCGTCATCGGTCTCGCCATCGTCGGCGTGTTCGTGTTCACCAAACGTCGGTAGGTGAGGGCTGTGTCCAATAAATCCAAGGACGCTGACCCCAAGCAACCAGATTCCTCGTTCATTCAGTTCGACGAAGCAAAGCAACAGGGCGCCGCTTCGGCGGCGTCCGCCCCTCGTCGCAAGACGCTCCTCGGCGTCCTGACTGCCGCGTGCACCATTCTGATCGTCGTCTCGCTGGGTTTCGTCCATCCTTCCGAGAGCGGTGCCTGGTCCATCGACTGGATCATTCAGACCGTGACGGGGGAGAGCGTCGTCACCAAGGACACCAAGGTGTCTGGCTCGACTACGACTTCGGGCGAGGCCAGTTCCAAGGATTCCAAGTCATCGAATGACGCAAAAGATGAGTCCAAGTCCAAGGACGATTCCGAGTCTTCAAACAAGGAATCGGACAAGAACTCGGATAACAAGAAGTCCGAGGACCAGGACGGCAAGAAGTCTGGCGATAAATCCGCTGCCCAAAATACGGGAGCCGGTGATACTTCCAATGCGTCTGGCGGTGGCCAGTCGTCTGATGGAGCCTCATCCTCTAATGGTGGAAACGCCTCCTCGGGCGGCCAGAGCGGCTCGCAGGAGTCCAGCTACGTAACAGTGACGGTTTCGGTCACATCGAGCGCTGTGGGCAATCCTGTGTCTTCTGGTGGCACCTTTACCTTTAACGAAGGCGCTACCGTCTATGATGCCCTGTGCGCGCTGGGCCTTTCCGTTAACGCACATGGCTCGTCGTACGGCACGTATGTCTCCGCGATTGGTGGTTTGGCCGAGAAACAGTACGGTGGCACGAGCGGCTGGATGTACTCCGTCAACGGCACAACGCCCATGACGGCCTGCAGTAACTACGTTCTCTCCAATGGCGACAACGTGGTCTGGTATTACGTTACAGGCTAGGGACCTCGACATAGTGCGCCAGACGGGCGGTTCGGACAAACATCCGGGCCGCCCGTTTTTCATGCGAATGGGACTGGGTCGCCGGGTCTCTCGGCAAACAAAAAAACCGGTTGGAACGGGAATTCCAACCGGTTATACATTCAAGCAAATAGTGAATCGACTACGACCGTGCGCCCTCGAGAAAGAAGCGACGGCTGAAGTAGTTGTACCAGGTGACGAGGAACGTGGCGATGGCCTTCATGGCCTGGTAGCCGATGCTCAAAAACGTGACGCCCACAAACATGTATAGGTCGTTGAGGCCCAGGCCGATCACCGACAGGATGGTGAAGATCGTGAACTCGCGCTTGCGGCTCATGCCCTCGCGGTGGTCGAACACATACTTCATGCTGAGCCAGTAGTTGACCACGACGGACGTGGTAAACGAGACCGTGGTGCTCATCAAAAAGTCGAGATGAAACAGCTCGACAAGCGCAATGAGCATACCCCAGTCGATGCCAAAGGAGATAAGACCCACGACAGCGAACTTGAGGAACTGCTTGGTATGAGGTTGTGCCAGTGCCTTGCGCACGTAATCACATCCAATGCGTTGATGAATCGAGCAGAGGATACTTTAGAGCTTTTGCAAGGGAAACGTAAGGTCTTTGCCAAGAACTATACGAACTCGCCAAATTTTCAAGAGCTAATCCGCAAACGTTGAAAATTTGCCCGTAAACGAGCAAAGCCCACGAACAACACAGCGCTCGACGCGCGTCATCCGTGGGCATCGTAAAGCTGTAAGGTTGCGAGTTACTTGGTCTCGTCGCCTTCCAGGAAGATCTTTCGGGTCACAAAGTTGTAGACCATGACAAGCGCGGTGGCGCAGATCTTGGCGATATTGGCCTCGAGTCCCAGACCGGCGTTGAGTGTCAACACGATACCGTCGTTGAGTGCCAGGCCGATCACGGACAGCACGACAAAGATAATGAACTCGCGGCGGCGGCTCATGCCTTCCTTGTGTGCAAACACGTACTTCATGCTGGCGAGGTAGTTAAAGATGAGTGAGATGATAAAGCCGCTGGTATTGGCGATCAGGATGTTGAGGCCCAGACCGTAGTGGAGCAGATTCATAATGCCAAAGTCGATGACCGTGGCAATGACACCGACGACGCCAAACTTCATGATCTGCGCAAGGAGCTTTTGCATGGTACCTGCCTTATGGTGGCGCCGGGGCGCCGTGGGGATGACAAACTCAGCAAGTTTAGCCAATCCCCGCGGGTGGGGCTAGACGCGCTCCTCGATAGCACCGTTTCTATATGCATCGAGCAGCTGGCGCAGATCCTGGATCTGGCTGCGAATCTTGGCGCCAGTATCGGTGTCGCTCACCATGCGGCGACGGTCTGCTTGGTCAAAACGGTTGGTCTCGCTTTCGATGTCCACGTTGCGCGTGAGTGCCTCGGCAACCGTCGTAAAGGCCCGGTGCGACTTGAGGCGGCAGCCGCGCGAGCTCGAGATGAGCGTATAGCCGGCGATACCCGTCTTGGGATGGTAAGCGCGGCAGAAGCCGCCATCGATGACCAGCAGTTTGCCCTCGGCGCGGATGGGCTGCTCACCCTTGGTGGTTTTAACGGGCGTGTGGCCGTTGATGATGTGGCCGGTCGGTGAACATGCCATGGGCACGACGCCAAACTCGCGCATGATGTCATCGCAGACCGAGGGCGACTTGGTAAGCGTAAAGTACGGGTCCATCGGCTCGACCCAGGTGCTCTTATCGGCGATATAGGCGCGCTCAAAGGTACGCACCAGGCGTCCGCTGGCGGGTGAGTTAAAGCCAATCCACAGGTACCACATCCAGTCGAGGGCGTCGCGGTCGCCCACGCGCCAGGCGCGGCGGGCGATGTGGTCGCAAAAATCGAGATAATCGCGGCCAGCGTGCCAGGTGCCCAGACAGTTCATGCTGCTAAAGGTGCCGTCTTCGTTGAGCGGTACGCAGCCGTGGAAGAGCAGATTGCCGTTGGCGACCTTGTACATCGAGCCATGGGAAAAGAGGAAATCGATATGGCGATGCAGGTGATCGGCGGTGACAAACTCGGACACGAGCTTGTCGATGATGTGCTGCTCCTGGGGCGTGAGCGTATAGGGGTCCGCCGGGTCGACGGTGGGGAAGTCGTTGGTCGTGAGCGGCCACACACTGCCGTCGGCGAGCGTGACCGTGCCGGTGTCGTGATCGATTTTGTCGAGTAACAGGCGGTCGGTCATATCGAACTCGGGGTGGCGCTGGATAATCTGGCCCTCGAGCTTAAAGAGCAGCACGTTGATGGCCTTGATCAGCGGGGTGATGGGCTCACCGTCGGTGTAGGTGGCATCGGCAAAGGCGACAAGCTCACGCAGCGAGATGCCGTAGTCGTTCTCCAGGATCTCGTAGTTGTCGTAGCGTAGGTTGTTGCGCAGCACCGTGGCGATGCAGGCGGGCTCGCCGGCAGCGGCGCCCATCCACAGCAGGTCGTGGTTGCCCCACTGGATGTCGAGCGAATGGTAGGTGAGCAGGCGGTCCATAATCTTGGCCGCGCCGCCGCCGCGGTCGAAGATGTCGCCCACCAGGTGCAGGTGGTCGACGGCCAGGCGCTTGATGAGCGAGGCAAGCGACTCGATAAAGTCGTCGGCGCTGGCGGTCTCTAGGATGGACTCCACGATGCGCTCGTGATAGCGCACGCGATAGTTGTTCTCGTCCGGGTGCGTGTGTAACAACTCGTCGATGATATAGGCGTAATCGCGCGGGATGGCCTTACGCACCTTGGAGCGCGTGTAGCGGCTTGAAAGCGAACGAGCGACCATGATGAGCTGGTCAAGCATCGTCTTGTACCAGGTGGGTGAGTCCTCGCGCTGGCTGCGGACCAGCTCGATCTTCTCGCGCGGGTAGTAGATAAGCGTGCACAGCTCGCCCTTCTCGTCAAAGGAGAGCGTTTCGCCAAAGATTTCGTCGATATGCTCGCGCACGACGCCCGAGCAGTTGTTGAGGATGTGCATAAAGGCTTCGTACTCGCCATGCACGTCGCTCATAAAATGCTCAGTGCCTTTGGGCAGGTTGAGGATGGCCGAGAGGTTGATGATCTCGGTAAACGCGGATTGCTCGGTGGGAAACTGTCTCGACAGCAGGCGCAGATACTTGAAGTCTTGCGGATTGCGATCGAATGCGACCATGAAACACCTTCCGATAGGGCTGGTAAAACTGATAAACAGCGTAAAACGTTTATCAGTATGCGCCGCTTTTGTTTCGATTGGGGATGGGCAGCCGAATTGTTAGCCGAACGGTTTGGTAAATCGATTTAGTGGAGGTAGATATGGCGGTTGAGTGGAGACGACAGAGGGTGTTTTCTCAGATATTTATGCGTGGGGCCGGTGGAGACGATGGTGGTAAAGATGTTCGCTATTTTTGGTTCGATTTGGTAAATAGTGGACATATGTACCGTATGTAGGCTCACTGTGCGATAATTTGCGCAGCAATGAGTAAGGAGCCTCATATGAGTGATTTTGTTCTGACCTGTGAATCCGCCGCCGACCGAACCCGTGAGTTCTTTGCGTCGCGCAATATCCCTGTCGTGTGTTTTCATTACGAGATCGACGATGTTGTCTATACGGACGATCTGTATCAGTCGATTACGCCGGACGAGTTTTTTGCCCAGATTGCCGCGGGCGCCATGCCCAAGACGTCTCAGGTGAGCGTGGGTGAGTACGAGGAGTTTTGGGAGCCGTTTGTTGCCGAGGGCAAAGACGTGCTGCACCTGACGTTGTCATCGGGTATTTCGGGCACGTATGGATCGGCCTGCGTTGCGGCGCAGATGCTCGCGGATCGCTATCCCCAGGGCGGCAAGGTGCGCGTCATCGATTCGCTGGCGGCGTCTTCGGGCTTTGGCCTGTTGCTGGAATATGCCGCCGACGTGCGCGATAGCGGGGCGTCACTCGACGAGACGGCCGCTTGGATCGAGGAGCACAAGCTCAACCTGCACCACTGGTTCTTCTCGACCGATCTGTCGAGCTACCTGCGCGGCGGTCGCATTTCGGCCGCGAGCGCGATCATCGGCACGGCGCTTAAGATTTGCCCGCTTATGACGGTCGATTGCGAAGGTGGGCTGTCGCCACGTGAGAAGATTCGCACTAAGAAGCGCGCGATTTCCGAGATGGCTAAGACCATGATGGCACACGTGCAGGACGGTGCGGATTATTCGGGTAAGTGCGTCATGTCGCACTCGGCGTGCCGCGAGGATGCCGAGGCAGTTGCGGCGCTGATCGAGGAACAGATTCCGCAGCTTAAAGGCAAGATTGAGATCAATAACATCGGTACTCTGATTGGCTCGCATACCGGACCTGGCACGGTGGCGCTCTTCTTTATGGGCGACAAGCGCGTGGATTAATTTGCCCCATCACATCGCTGCATGATTGCTCAAACGAAAACGGCCCGCCTCACGTTTGTGGGGCGGGCCAAGATGTTTTGCTAGCGTTTCTTTCCGCGGAAGAAGAAGCCGTGCAGTGACGGCTTGAGGCCGCGGTTGGCGCGACGCTCCTCGATATGATCGTGGATCGAAGCGACGCGCTCGATAACCTCGTCGGGAATCGGCACGTCGGGATTCATGTTCTCGACCTGGCTGACCTCGGCGGCGGCGACCTGGTCGATAATGGGCACATCGTCGTGCGAGATGACAGGCGTGGCGTCTTCTTTCATCTTGCGGTAGCGCTGCATCATGTCGGTCTGTAGCTGCTGGGCCGAAGGCGGTGTCCAGATGATGGCGTTGGCACCGGCGGCGATGGTCTCGCGGATGCTCTCGGGCGTCTTGCCGCCCGGCGCGATGAGCGGCAGGTTGGGATAGTGCTTGCGCAGCTCGCGTAGGACCTGGGGCGTGTTCTTGCCGGCGGCGATGTTAAGAATCTTGGCGCCGGCGCGCACCTTGGCGTGAGCATCGTCGTCGCAACGTACGACCGTGGCGATGACGGGGATGTCGGCGATGTTGGTGATGTGCTCGACCATCTCGGCGGTGGCGGGGGAGTTGACCACACAGCCCGCCGCACCCTGCATCTCGGAGACGGCTGCCATCTGAACGGAGCGCTTGCCGGTGGTGGTGCCACCGCCCACGCCTACGAAGACCGGGCACTCGGCGACGGTCAGCAGCGCCTGCGTAATGGCGGGCTGCGGCGTGAAAGGGTAGACCGCAAAGACGGCATCGGCGTTGGAGTTGCGGATGACCGCGACATCAGTGGTGTAAATGAGCGACTTGATGCGGCGGCCGAAGAGCGTGAAGCCGCTGGCCTCCTCGATCTCGTCGGGCATGCGGAGGGCCGCCTTGCGCAAACGCCCGTCGATGGGCAGGGGCTCCATAGGGAGCAGGCCGTTGGGCGTGACGGCTACCTGGGGCTCGGTGAACTCGTCTGCGAGCTCGACCTCGGAGAAATCGACCGAGGCGACGATGTCCTCGTGAACCTCGGCGGGCACATCGATGGGAGCTTGGTCGTTTGCCGCGGCAGGCGTGTCGAAGGAGCTGGTGCCGACGAAGGCGTCGACGCGCTCGTTTAGATCGTTGAGGGTATCCATGGAGGCTCGATTCTATGTGATGACGGCCGGCAGGGTGCCGGCAGCGTTGTGCTTGCTAAATCGTTTGACGAGTTGATTTTTCCCCGCCGCGTCCTCCGTTAGACCGAAGGGCGGCGAACGTGAAGGAGCTGTGGTGGCGGTGATCGAGGTGCTATCTTGAAAGTCCCGTTTAAAAGAGAGGTGACGCGGTATGGAATTTTCGGCAATGTTGGGCTCGATTGGCCTATGCGTGGGCGCAATCGTAGCCGCCGCGGTCATCTACTTTGTGGTCACGGCCATTAAGGGCAAAAGGGCCGAACGCAAGGAGCGCACGATGCTTAAACAGCATCGCGACCAGCAGGGCAAACGCGCACGGAGATAGCTTGTTGAGTTTTGGATCCGTGCGCTAGCTGCGTTTTCGGATCAGGGCAATGTAGAAGCCCTCAAATTCGCGGCTGGGCGGAATGGTGAGCGTGCCGGGCAGGCCGTTGGCGATGGCCGATACCTGACCCGCGGCAATGGCCTCGGTCAGGGCGTTGGACTCGATGCGCGGCTCCTCACCAGCTTCCTGGGCACGGCGTGCCTCACTTTCGCTTGGCGTGCCGTCGAGGGGGATGAGCTCGCAGTCCATATGCTTGTCGAGGGCTTCTTGCAGGGCGTCCTCGTTTTCCTGCGGCAAGATCGAACAAGTCGAATAGACGAGCGTGCCGCCCGGTTTGAGGGCTCCCATGGCGCGGTCCAGAAGCGCACGCTGCGAGCGGGCGCATTTGACGAGCAGCTGCTCGGTCAGGCCGCGCAGGCTTTTCTCGTTGCCGCTGATGACGGTGCCCGTGCCGGTGCAGGGAGCGTCGAGCAGGATGCGGTCAAAGCGGAAGAACTCGTCGAGCTCGCGTGCGTCGGTGCGCATGACGGGCACGTTTTTTGCGCCTTGGCGGTGGAGGTTGGCTTCGAGCTTCTCGGCGCGGGGAATGCTCATCTCGCAGGCGGTAAGGTGCGCCTGCCCCTGCGTGAGGGCGGCGATCTGCGTCGTCTTGCCGCCAGGGGCTGCGCACATGTCCAGGATGTCCTCGCCTGCCTGTGCGCCCAGGACCAGCGGCGGCATCATGGACGACAGGCTCTGCAGGTAGATCTTGCCGTCGCGGTAGATGTCGAGGTCCCACAGATCGGAAACCTGGGCCTCGGGCAAGATAAAGGCGTCTGGGTACCAGGCGACGGGGTTGTGGGCGATGCCGGCGGCATCGAGCGCCACAGCGATGTCCTCGGCGGTCGCCCTGAGCGTGTTGGCGCGCAGTGTGACCGGGCGTGTGGCCGCGGCGCCGAAGCCCTCGATCATGAGCTCGGCATCGGCGGGCGCATAGGCGCCGGCGACCGTGTCGACCATAAAGCGTGGCAGGTCGGCAGCGCAGGGAAGGGCGGCAAGCTGGTCGGAAAGCTCGGTGGCGGCAAACTGCCTGAGCTTGAGCTCGGCCTTGACCTGCTTTTTCTGCTTACGACGACGCGGCTTGGACATCCGTCTTTCCTTCCCATCCCAAATTGACTACTTTCCGGACACGCCGCTGCTGGCGTGCTTTAGTACTGGCTCTCGTGCTTGCTAAAGAAGTCGAAGCGCGGGGGCAGCGGCTTCACGCGGTGCTCGCCGGGCTTCTCGCCCAGGATCTCCACGAACTCGTCCGTGGAGGCAAAGATGTTATCCCAGCTAAAGAAAGCGACCGGGTCGACGTCGAAGTACTCGCAGATGAGCTCGCAGCCGGCCGGCACAATACCGTGCATCAGGACGGTCGCCACGCGCAGCTCGGTAAAGGCGTCGACAAGGGCCTGCGTCATCGCGGCATTGGCCGGCTCGCCCTCGAGCTTGTTGGCGGCCTTGGAGGCGTCGCTCCAGCGCTTGTTGGCGGCACGCAGGTAGTCGTCGCACACGGCAAGCGCGCGGTGCGTCTCGAACTTGTACATGGCTTGCTCAAAGGCGAGAGCTGCCTGCTCGGCGGCTTCGACCACGGTGGCGGAGGCGGCGCCGGCGGGGATGCAGCCGTTGCGATAGGGGCTCTCGTCGCCCTCCTTGGCGGCGACGCCGTAGAAGCAGCTGCGGGCCAGGCGGTTGAACACGCCGGTCAAAAGGGCGCTCTCCTTAAGGGCCGGATCGATAACGCGCTTGTCGTCGCAGGCACGCACCTCGTTGCCGTCCTTGTCCTTGCCGGTCACACGCGTGTCGTATGCCTTGGGACTAAAGCTCACCGGCTTCTCGGATAGGCCGAGCGACAGCCAGTGCGCGCGCATCTGCTCGCAGGTGTAGTGGTTGAGCAGGTCGTCTGCCGGCGGGGGAGGCGTCTGCGAGGACGAGCTGGCCTTTTTGCCCATGTAGAGCAGGTGATAGCAGGCGCTGACGGTGCTCTGCGTAAGGTCCCAACCCAGGGCCTCCCACATGGCGGTTTGCGCGATGCAGTAGAAATAGATGTTATCCTGACCGATGAACTGGTAGATCTGCGCGTCGTCAGAGCACCACCAGTCGCGCCAGTCGAGCGAGCTGTGCTGGTAGGTGGGCGCGGGGACCTGCGTGGAATCGGCGGCGGGCTCGCCCATGAGGGCGGCATCCTGGGCGGCGACGCCCTCGGTCACGCCGGCGGCGCGGGCGTCGCGAGCGAGTACGGTGCGGGTGTAGCTGATGGGCGCCCACAGGCTCTCGGGCCAGCACCAGCAGGTGACGTCGTTCACGCCGTCAACCTCGGGCACCGGAACGCCCCAGTCGATGTTGCCGGTGATGCGGAAGGGCACGAGCGCCTTGCCGCTGCGGAAACGCACGCCGCCGTTGGCGAGCACCGCGTGGGCGTCGTCGCGTTCCTTCCAGCTGGGGAAGGTGACGGTAAAGCTGCTCTTGTTGCCCTCGGGCTCCAGCACGGTGTGCTCGGGCAGCTGGTCCTCGACGGCATCGAAGGCCTCGCGGAATTTGTTCTGAATGTAGAGCTGTGCCGGCAGCAGCCACTCCTCCATGGTCTTGGAGACCACGGAGCGAACCTGCGGGTTCTGGGCGAGCTTGGCGGTGTAGGTCTTCATAAAGTCGAGGTAGGCCGGCAGGTCGAAGTAGAGGTTGTCGACCGGGCGCAGCTCGGGCACCTCGCCGGTGAGCTGGCTCTTGGGCGCGATGAGCTCCTCGGGCTCAAACTGGTGACCCAGGTCGCACTCGTCGGCGTACGCCTTCTCGGACTTGCAGCCTTGGATGGGGCAGCGGCCGATGACCTGGCGGCCGTTGAGGAATGTGCCGGCCTTGGCGTCGTAGAACTGCAGCGTGGAGCGCTTGGAGATGGTGCCCTGCTCGTGCAGGCGCTCGATAATCTCGGCGGTAACCTCGTTATGGATCTGGGCCGCCGGCTCAAGGCCCGAGCCGCCGTAGATATCGCAGCTGATGTTGTAGTTGTTGAGGGTCGCGGCCTGGCGGGAGTGATTGGACTCGACATATTCGCCGATGGACTTGTCGTAGCCTTCGTTCTCCTTGAGCTTGCGGTAACTCTCCATGATGGGCGAGCCGTAGCAGTCGGTGCCCGAGGTGAAGATGACGTTCTCGCGGCCCAGACGGTCGCGCAGGAAGCGGGCGAAGAAGTCGGCCGGGACAAAGACGCCACCAACGTGGCCAAAGTGAAGGCCCTTGTTGCCGTAGGGCTCGCCGGCGGTAACGATGGCGCGGCGAGGCCAGCTGGGACGGTCGTTCATGGAGTATTTGGATGCCATGGGACTCCTTCGCATATGGTGAGAGCGCGGCCGGGCGCAAGGCCTGGCGACGCGGTGGTCAATTCGTGCATATCGTTCGACATTATCGCACATGCGGACGGGTACGTGGCAGGGGCGCTATCCTAAGATGCTATGAATGAGATTTCCAACATACATGCGTTTGAGGACGAGGATTTTCTGCACGCCTGCTTTGTGTGGGGGATGGCAGTGCTTGGTGCATTTGCCGTGTGCCTGGTGCCGGTGTTTATGCTGCTGGGCGGGCCTGCAGACTTGGATGCGGCTGACGCGGGCGGCTGGATGGCCGTCTTGGGCTGGATAATCGGCTTGGGTGCGGTTTCGGCGGCGTCATTTGCCGTGCACGAGCTGGTGCACGCGGTGTTCTTTAAGCTGTTTGCGCCTGCTGGTGCTCGGGTGACCTTCGGAGCAAATCTCGAAACCTGCATGATTTACGCCTGCGCCGAGGGCGTTGTGTATTCGCGCCGGCGGTACATGGCGGTTTGCCTGGCGCCGACGGTTATCGTGACGGCGGCGTTTGCCCTGGGGTTTACATGTTCGGGCTATCCGCTGCTGTGCTACCTGGCGGCCGGCTTGCATTTGTCGGGCTGTGTGGGCGACTGGTATTACGTGCGGACCATTTTGCGCGACCGCCGCATTGTCGCCTGCGAGGACACGTCCTTTGGCGTTCGCTTTTTCGCAAGGTAGTCTTTTTGGGATGATTTTTCTGGGAGAGGAGATGTCCATGAAGCCGCTGCTGCTGCATGCGTGCTGTGCGCCGTGCTCGCTTGAGCCGGTCCGCCTGCTGCGCGAGGAGGGGTTTGAGCCCACGATTTGCTGGACCAACCCCAATATTCAGCCGCGCGATGAATGGCAGCGCCGCCTGGACGAGCTGCGCCGGTGGTGTGCCGACGGCGGCATCGAGCTCATTGAGGCAAGCGAGGATCGCGAGCGCTGGGAGGCCGGCGTGGCCCCGCTGGGTGCCGATCGGCCCCGTCGCTGTCGCGCGTGCTATGCCCTGCGTCTGGCCGAGGCGTGCCGCGTGGCCCAGGAGCACGGGTTTGAGTTTGTGGGTACGACGCTCGCCGTCTCGCCGTATCAGCTGTTCGATACCTGTAATGACGTGCTTGAGCGCTTGGCAGCGGCACATGGGCTCACCCCGGTCATTCGCGATTTTCGCCCGTATTACCCCGAGGCCACGCGTCGTTCGCGCGAGCTTGGCATGTATCGGCAGAACTACTGTGGTTGCCGCTTCTCGGCCGTCGAGGCGGCCATGGACCGCGCCCGTATCCGCGATGAGCGTAAAGCCGCCAAAAAGTAGTTCATTTGGGACGTTAGCCTGCTAGGATGTAGAGCGGACTTTAGCTATATAAGGAGAATCCGACGTGTCTATGCGTACCGATGATTTTGACTATAACCTTCCTGAGGAACTGATTGCCCAGGCTCCTGCCGAGCCGCGTGACTCCTGCCGCCTGCTGGTGGTGGATCGCAAAGGCTCCCAGGCAGGAACGCCGCTGGAGCATGGCGGCACCGTCGAGCACCGCATCTTCCGCGACATCATCGACTATATCGAGCCGGGCGATGTGCTCGTCATCAACAAGACACGCGTGATGCCGGCCCGCCTGATCGGTCGCAAGGCAGGCTCGGGCGGCGTGGTCGAGACGCTGCTACTCAAGCGCCGCGAGGACGTTGACCCGCTGGGCCACGTTTGGGAGTGCCTGGTCAAGCCGGGTAAGCGCCTGAAGCCCGGTGCTCAGATTGAGTATCGCGCCGGTGGCGCCCATGCGCCCGAGGGCGCGCCCGTGGTGCTGACGGCCGAGGTCGTCGACTTTGTCACCGATAGCCGCGGCGGCCGTCTGGTGCGCTTTGAGCCGGCCGGTTGCAATGCCGCCGGCGAGCCGCGCACGCTCGACGAGGCCATTCACGCCGCCGGTCACGTGCCGCTGCCGCCCTACATTACCGATTACGAAGGCGATCCCGAGAAGTACCAGACCGTCTATGCCATGAAGGAGGAGCACTCGGCTGCCGCTCCCACGGCGGGTCTGCACTTTACGCCCGAGCTCATGGCGGCTATCGAGGCCAAGGGCGCGAAGTTTGCCGCCGTCGAGCTCGAGGTGGGCATCGATACCTTCCGTTTGGTGGAGGAGGACGATCCCACGCAGCATGTGATGCACACCGAGCGCTACCACGTGTCGCAGGAGGTTGTCGACGCTGTGCATAAGGCTAAGGCCGAGGGGCATCGCGTGATCGCCGTCGGCACCACTGCAGTGCGCTCGCTCGAGAGCGCCTTTGACACGGATGCCCCGGTGTCCGATCCGGCCGTGACAGCGCGTTATTTTGAAGGCCGTGAGGACGGCGCCGACACGCTCGGCCGCGGTGACATCGTGGTGCGCGAGAACGCGACGACGCAGCTCTACCTCATGCCTGGCTCGACCTATCACGTGGTCGACGCGCTGATCACGAACTTCCACGTGCCGCGCTCTACGCTCATGATGCTCGTGAGCGCGCTGGCCTCCCGCGACCAGATCATGGATGCCTACGCCGCCGCTATCGAGGAGCGCTATCGCTTCTTCAGCTTTGGCGACGCCATGCTCATTTTGTAGGTTACGGCGTTTTACAAACGCCGTAACCGGCCGACGCTGCAAACCCTCCTAAGCGGCAATCTGACGTTCAATCGTCGGGCATGACCAGAAGGTCAATGCCCCCCTCTTTCACGTCACCTTGCTCGCTTAGGGGCGTTTTCGCTGACTTCGCCAAAGCATCGGCAGGTACTCATTGGGGACGTACTTAAATGAGTGCCTGCAGAATGAGAGTGGATAATCTCCCGTTTTTGGCCTGCTTGGGGGCTCAAAGTGGGAGATTATCCACTCTCGTCATTGGGCTAGTCGTTGGGGACGTTCTTGTTTGACTAGTCGTTTAAGAACGTCCCCAATGACTACTTGCTTGCGAACAGCCAGGCTAGGATGATCGCCAGGATTGCGGCGACGATGCAGACGATGGCGCCGGTGAATTTGATGCGTGAGTCGCGGGTACGTTCGCGCACCGCGTCCTCGGTGGCCTCGAGCTGGGCGACTTCTCGCTCGGTCTCGGCGTGTTCGGCTTTGTCTCGGGCCAAGGATCCTGCAAGCGACTCAGTGATCTCTGGGTGGTCGTGCACTTCGGTCGCCTGTTCGATGATCGACTGCGCATGTGCGGCATCTGCTTGGGCGTTGGCGATGCTCTGCTCCTGGTCGCGGCGTGCCTTGTCCTCGGCAGTGATCTTCTCGCGCAGTTCGCGCTGACGAGTCGCGGCGGCTGTCTTCGCCGTCTGCAGCTCGTCGCGCGCGGCATCGGCTTCGGTCGTCACGGCTTGGTGCGCGCGTTTTGCGTCGGCGATAGGGGCTTGAGCCTGCTCGACGGCCTGCTCGGCTGCGGCAAGCGAGTGCTCAAGGTCGGCGGTGATGCGCGGGACATCTTCTTCGGCTTTACGCAGGGCATCTGCCGTGTCGGAAATCTGCATCGAGAGCTCGCTGGTGCGCACCGTATAGTTGGCGGGATTTGCCGAGGGATTGCGTTGCAGCTCGGCATACTCATGGCGCAGCGTCTCGAGCTGGGCGCGCGTGGCGTCGACGGTTTGTTGTGCGGCCGCAATGCCGGCGTCTCGCTCGGCCTTCACCTTGTCGCGGATGCGCTTGGAATCCTCAAGACGTCGAACGAGGCGGTTGCCGGTCTCGCGAGAGCTCGCCTCGCGGGCCTCCACGGCGTCGAGCGCGGCCTTCAGGCGGAGCTCAGTCGCGTCATCCTCTGTCTTCATTTGTTCGAGCTGACCCTTGAGCTCTGTCGCTTTGGAGGCGTGGGCATCACGATCAATCTCGGCGGCCGCTGCAGTCTTTTGGGCCGTGGCAATCGCCTGGCGCTGGTCGGCGACGATCTGGTCGTAGCGGCCTGCGATATCCTGGCGCGTCTCGAGTTCCTCGGCCTGATCGGCAATGCGCTGCTCAAGTTCGGCCAGGTGGGCGCGGGCATCGGCAAGTGCCTTTTTCGCGGCGTTCATCTCGCGCATGGCCGAGGCACCCTGGGCGATAAAGGTGCCCACGGCGTTCGCAGTGTTCGAGACAGCGGTCCCCAGATCGCGGCTCGCGGCGGAGGAGTGCGGGGCGGTCGGGCGAGCGGTGTCGGCAGCGTCCGCATCGGCAGTCTGCGGCACGGCGATATTGCCGGTACCGCCTTCGATCACAGAAAAGCCTGCTGCGTGCGGGTCGACCGCATCGGTGCCAATCGTGGGATGCTCGAGCTGCAGAAACGAGGGCATGGTGCTGCCCTGGTCGGCAACCGGAGTCTCGCCGGGTACGAAGGTCGAGGCTGCCTCGGCGGCCTCCTCTTCCTCGGCGTCAACGTCAGCGTCGGCCACGGCGTCTTTCATCGCTTTGACGGCATCCATCATGGAGTCCATGACGGCGTCGAGCTCTTCTTCCGAAGAAACCTCGATAGGGCCCGCAGCTTGCGGAGCAGCATCCTGTACGGGGCGGTCGTCCTGAGCGGGCGCATCGTCGTTTTGCTCGTCTGCATCTTCGGCGCCAGGGGTTTCCGCCGTAGCGCTTTCGTCCAAGAATGGGCCGTCGAGGTCAATATCATCGCAGGTCACAGCGTCGGCATCTGCAGTGACGTCTGCGGAATCATCAATATGCTGTTGAGTCTGGGGGTCCAGCTCGTCTGTCATAGGCATGTGCTCCTCATCGTTGTTTGTCACCCTATGATAAAGTCTCGCGCCGACATCCCGCGCGCTGCAGCAAAGTTTCAAAACGTGTTCGATGGCTCGCGTCGATAGCAAAAACTCGGCCACTTTATCCAGTTTGTACTTGACATTCCCTTCGCCGAAAGACGTTGCGCCGTTCGCCTGCCATGGGCTTTATTTTTCACTTGAACCCGCTAAAGTTGCATTTCAGCTTTTGGCGCGTGAAGTTGGATGCGCGCAGTCGACGGGCAGGCCCGTCGCGATTTGAAAGGACTTTATATGGGACTTTTCACTGGTAAGACCGTGATCGTCACCGGCGGCGGCAAGGCCACGCTCAAGGACGGCTCCGCTGGCTCCATCGGCTACGGTATCGATATCGCTTTTGCCAAGGAGGGCGCAAACCTCGTCATTACCGGCCGCAACGTTGCCAAGCTCGAGGCTGCCAAGGAATCCCTCGAGGCCGAGTACGGCGTCAAGGTTCTGCCTGTTCAGGCCGATGTCTCGGCTGGTCAGGACAACGAGGCCGTCGTCCAGAACGTCATCGACAAGGCCATTGAGGAGTTCGGCCGCATCGACGCCGTCGTCAACAATGCTCAGGCCAGCGCTTCGGGCGTGACGATCGCCGATCACACCATGGACCAGTTCAACCTCGCCATTTACTCCGGTCTGTATGCCACCTACCTGTACATGCAGAAGGCCTACCCGCACCTGAAGGAGACCAAGGGCTCCGTGGTCAACTTTGCTTCGGGCGCCGGCCTGTTTGGCAACTATGGTCAGTGCAGCTATGCCGCCGCCAAGGAGGGCATCCGTGGTCTGACTCGCGTTGCCGCCAACGAGTGGGGCAAGGACGGCATCAACGTCAATATCGTTTGCCCGCTTGCTTGGACCGCCGCGCTCGAGAACTTCCAGGATGCCTATCCCGAGGCGTTCAAGGCCAACGTCCACATGCCGCCGGCGGGTCACTACGGCGACGTCGAGAAGGAAATCGGCCGCGTCGTCGTTCAGCTCTGCGGTCCCGACTTTAAGTATATGAACGGCGAGACCGTCACCCTCGAGGGTGGCATGGGCCAGCGTCCTTAGGGGTTCCGCCGTTCTACCGAACGGCGGACCGGCCGACGCTGCGCGGGCCGCATTTGGACAATCTGCCGTTCAATTTCAAGGGCGCGACCAGAAGGTCAGCGCCCTTTCATTTCACGGCACCTTGTCTCAAATGCGACCCGCTCGCTGACGTTGCCAAAATATCGGCGTTGCCGTGGCTGGTAAATAGCTCCACTCATCGGGGACGTACTTAAATGAGTGCCCGCAGAATGAAAGTGGATAATCTCCCGTTTTTGGGCTGTGCTTTGGGAAAAAGTGGGAGATTATCCACGCTCATCCGGTAAGCGTCCAAAAATCCACGCTCATTTGCCGTGTCCCTGCCGTATCCTCCTCGCACCAGTTTCTGTCGAGTCGGTGCTTCTTGCGGGTTGCTCGTATAATGGTCTGCGTATGAACCGCAACCAAGGAGTTCCAGTTTATGGATCAAAACCTCTTTAAATTCGACCTGATCGCCGAGGACCCGACCACGCACGCGCGTGCCGGCGTGCTGCATACCCCGCACGGCGATATCGAGACGCCGATCTTTATGCCCGTGGGCACCAAGGCAAACGTCAAGGGCATTCCCACCGAGACCGTCAAACAGCTCGGCGCGCAGATCGTGCTCGCCAATACCTACCACCTGTCCATGCGCCCCGGCGAGGACACCATCGCCGAGCTGGGCGGACTGCACAAGTTCATGAACTGGCACGGCCCCATCCTCACCGACTCGGGCGGCTTCCAGGTGTTCAGCCACAACGACGCCGTCAAGCTCACCGACGAGGGCGTGCGCTTTATCGTCAACGACTACGACGGTCGCCACGTGTTCTGGACGCCCGAGGACAACATGGAAATCGCCATGAAGCTCGGCTCCGACATCTGCATGCAGCTCGACCAGTGCCCGGGCTATCCCGCCACGCGCGCCTACGTTGAGCGCGCTGTTGAGCTGTCGAGCATGTGGGCCGAGCGCTGCTATAAGGCTCATACCCGCGATGACCAGGCGCTCTTTGGTATCGTTCAGGGCGGTATGCACCTGGACCTGCGCCTGCGCTCGCTGCGTCATCTGGAGGAGTGCGGCGATTTTCCGGGTTATGGCATCGGCGGCTACTCGGTGGGCGAGGACCACGAGACCATGTTCGAGACACTGGCGCCGCTGGTTTCCGAGTACATGCCTAAGCACAAGCCTCGCTACCTCATGGGCGTCGGCAACCCTACCACGCTCGTGCGCGGCGTGGGCGTGGGCATCGACATGTTCGACTGCGTGCTGCCGACGCGCACCGGCCGCATGGGTACGGCGTTCTCCAGTGAAGGTCGCCTTAACTTCCGCAACGCGCGCTTTGCGCACGACGACGGCCCCATCGATCCCACCTGCACCTGCCCGGTGTGCACGGGCGGCTACAGCCGCGCGCTCATCCGTCACATGGTCACGCAGAAGGAGATGCTCGGCGGTATTCTGCTGTCGATGCACAACATCTATTACCTGCTCAACCTTATGCAGCGTGCCCGTCAGGCCATTATCGAGGGCCGCTACGGCGCGTTTGTGAGCGACTGGATGAACAGTCCTGCGGCGGTGGACTACTAAGAGCGGCGCGAGCGCTTGCAGAGCGCGGGCAACGGCAAGGTGCGAGCGCCGGCCGGTCATCACGTTCGCTAACACTGTCTGCGCGACCGATGACCGATAGCTTGCAAGCACTTGATGCATCGTGGGTACCATACCGAATAGTTGATGTTCGGGCGGATGTTTGGCGCATGGCGTCGACCCCGCCCGTTTTTCTTTTTCTCGAGAGGAGTATCCCATGATTAAGAATGAGAACGTCGAGGGCGAGCCAGCCTACGACGAGACGTACCGCCGCGGCCCCGTGGTCATGCGCGGTCCCATGATTCCCAAGGACAACACCTACGCCAACCTGCTGGCGCCCGAGGACTCGACCGACTGGTTGCACACCGACCCCTGGCGCGTGCTGCGCATTCAGGCAGAGTTCGTTGATGGTTTTGGCGCACTTGCCGAGCTTGGTCCTGCGGTGACCATCTTCGGCAGTGCCCGCACGCCCAAGACCGATCCGCTCTACAAGGCGGCACGCGCCGTTGGCCGCAAGATCGCCCAGCGCGGCGTGGCGGTTATCACCGGCGGTGGTCCCGGCGTCATGGAGGCGGCCAACAGGGGAGCGGCGAGCGCCAACGGCAAGTCGGTCGGCTTGGGTATCGAGCTTCCGCACGAGCAGGGGCTCAATAAATACGTGAACCTCGGCATGGACTTCCGCTACTTCTTTGTGCGCAAAACCATGTTCGTTAAGTACAGCTCGGGCGCCATCGTATTTCCCGGCGGCTTTGGCACGCTCGACGAGATGTTCGAGGTTCTCACGCTGGTGCAGACGCACAAGGTCAAGCGCATGCCGCTCGTGCTGGTGGGCACCGAGTACTGGCAGGGCCTATTCGACTGGCTCAACGGCCCGGTGATGAGCACCGGTATGATTAGCCCGCTCGATCCGGATCTGGTACACATTACCGACGACCTCAACGAGGCCGTTGACATTGCGCTCAGCGGGCTGATGTAGATCAATCGTGCCCACGCGACATGAATACGCATGGCAATCTGATGTTATCTAACATCAGATTGCCATTTATATTGGGTATACTGGTGTAAAAGACGAGGGCGAGGAGGTCGCAAATGTCTACAGCAACAGTTAAGCCTACGACGGTTCGAATCGAAGAGGGGCTCAAGGAGCAGGCGACTGAGTTCTTGGATTCGGTCGGCCTCAGCCTCAATTCCTATCTCAATCTTGCCGTTCGGCAGCTGGTAAATCAGCGAAAGATTCCTTTTGAGATTGTAGGAAGGGCGGAGGTGCCCAACGAGGTGACGAGGCGCGCCATGGTGATCGCCGAGGCTCATGAGCTGGGGATTTTGCCGGACGATAGCCTGTCATTCAATAACGCTGATGAGCTTATGTCATTCCTCGATGAGGAATAGCGATGTTCGAGATTAAAGTCGAGGCTCAATTTAAGGTGGACTACAAACGAACGATGCGCATGCATCCGCAGCTAAAAAGTGAGTTTAAAGCGGCGGTTGCAGAGCTTGTGGCTCATGGGTCACTTCCGGCGGAGTATGGCGCCCACGAGCTCTCAAACCCGGGCGGAAACTACAACGGCCACATCGATTTCCACCTATCCGATGGCTTGGTCGATGTGGTCGTTCTTTATCTTCCCCATAAGACTAACCCAGTGATTAGGCTGGTGAGAATGGGCACTCATCAGGAACTGTTTCAGGGTCCGCTGGGCTGATCGCCGATTTCTAAGTTGCGGTGGAATAGGGATTGATTTGCGGCTGATAAGCCAAAAACAGTTCCTATTCCACCGCAAGTGGTAAAGGTGCCCCTAGTGGATGGGCTGGTAGCGGGGGCAGTAGCTGATGGCGATGGCGTCGACGCCTACATGGGTGGCGATGGTGCAGCCGATGGGGCCGGTGCCGGCGTCTACGTAATCCTGGCCCGCGAGTGCCTCGTTGACAAGTTCCTGCTCCTCGGCGGCGCCGGTCGTGAGCACACGCACGCTTGAGCCCGGGTGCTCGTCCAAAAACGCGAGGCAATCTGCCATGGTGTTGGCGACGATGCGCTTGGCGCCGCGGCCCTTTTTGATGGCCTTGATCTCGCCCGATTTCCACTCCGGCGAAACGGCCAGGCGAATGTTGAGCATCTGCGTGAGCTGGCCGGCAAGCTTGGGCGCGCGGCCGTTCTTAACGAGGTTCTCGAGCGTGCGGGGAATCAGCAGCAGGTGGGCGTCGGGCAGGGCCGCGCGGATCTGCGCCTCGGTCTCGTCCAGGCTGCGGCCGTCCTCGCGCATAGCCAGCGCGTACTCCACCAGCAGGCCCTCGGCGCCCGAGCCGGTGCGCGAATCGATGCAGCGCACGTCGAGCTCGTGGGTCTCGGCGACCAGGCATGCGTTGGAATAGCAGGCGGACCACTCGCTGCACAGCGAGATAAAGATCGCGCTGTCGTGGCCATCGGCGCGTACGCGGTCAAACAGCGCCTTGAACTCGCCGGCGCTCGGCTGCGAGGTGTGCGGCAGCTGCTCGGAGCCAGCCATGCGGGCGACGTATTCCTCGGCGGTAATCTGCACCTGGTCGAGCAGGTCCTCGCCCTCGATAATCACATGCAGCGGAATCACGTAAATGCCGAGCTCTTGGGCACGGGCGGGGGAGATGTCCGACGTGGAGTCGGTTATGATGGCAAAAGACATAATTGCACCTTTCGTTGGGGCGCGGCAGCGCCGCCTTCTGAAAGCAAAGTGCGACAAGTATAGTGGAGTTGCTCTACATTGCTAGGTTCAATTGTTGAATAGTCAACAGTTTGAAGCGGTGGTGTGGAAATCATCAACTGGGGAAGAAGGGTGCCGATGGCGGCATTGCAACTTTGCGAGCGGCCGGTTGTGCTGTTCGATTTTGACGGCACGGTGGCCGATACGGGTCGGGTAGTGATGACCTCGACGCGCAAGACGCTGGCTGCGCGCGGGTTTTCGGAGACGCAGATGGGTGATCTGCGCCGCATGATCGGGCCGCCCCTGTGGAAGAGCTTTCACGACTTTTACGGCTTTTCCCGCGAGGAGTCGCTTGTGGTGGCCGACGAGTACCGCGCCTTTTTTGATGAGCTGGGACCGGAGGAGTACCCCGTGTTCGATGGGATTCCCGAGCTGCTGGATGAGTTGGCCGCCCGGGGCAAGCGTATGGCCGTGGCGACGTCACGCATGGAGGCCAAATGCATCGACATGGTGCATGAGCTTGGTCTTTCTCAGTTCGAAGCCGTGGTTGGCATGAATCCGCCGCAGGGGCGCGAGACCAAGGCCGATTCGGTTCGCGATGCCCTGGCGGCGCTCGGCGCGACGGCGGACGATGCCGTGATGATCGGCGATCGCTTTAACGACGTCGAGGGCGCGCACGCGATGGGCGTGCCGTGCATCGGCATCTATTCGGGCGCGGCGGCGCCGGGTGAGCATGAGGCGGCGGGTGCCGATGCAGTGGTGCACTCGGTGGCCGAGCTTGCTAAACTTTTCTCTATCTAGGAACTAAATGTGAGGGGCGGGTACGCTTGCCGCTCATTGGTAAGGAGGCAGTCTATGAATCAGGTGGAGCAGAGCGTCGCTGAGTATGTCGACGAGGTCTGGGAAGATGTCGTCGCCGATATCGAGCAGCTGGTGAGCTATCCGTCCGTGGCAGTTTCTGCCGATGCAGAGCCCGGCGCGCCGTTTGGCCGCCCGGTCCGTGACGCGCTCGACTGTGCGCTCGGCATCGCGCAGAAGCTTGGCTATCAGACGAGCGACGACGAGGGCTATGTGGGCATTGCCGATATCCCTGGCCGCGGCGACAAGCAGCTCGCGACCATCTGCCACGTGGACGTGGTGCCCGCCGGCCCGGGCTGGAACACCGACCCGTTTGCGCTGGAGCGTCGCGAGGGCTGGCTGCTCGGCCGCGGCGTTATCGACGACAAGGGTCCGGCGGTGCTGTCACTCTACGCCGGCGCCTATCTGCTCAAGCACGGCATTACCCCGCGCTATACTTTCCGCGCGCTGCTGGGCTGCGATGAGGAAGTGGGCATGTCCGACGTTCACCATTATCTGGAGAACCACGCAGACCCCGACTTTTTGTTTACGCCCGATGCCGAGTTTCCGGTCTGCAATGCCGAGAAGGGCCAGTTTGGGGCGACGCTTGTGAGCCCCAAGATCGACGGCGGGCGCATTGTGTCCTGGAGCGGTGCCGAGGCGAGCAACGCCATTCCGTCGCAGTCTATCTGCGAGCTGGCGATTGCCGCCGAGGAGCTGCCGGCGCCCGTCGAAAACGCCGATCGCCTTGAGATTACGACGCTCGACAACGGTCATGCGCAGATTTTTGCCCACGGTATCGGCGGCCATGCCTCGATGCCCGAGGGAACGATTAATGCCGTCGGCCTGATCGTGGGGTATCTGCGCGAGGTGGAGGATACGTTTGGCGCACGCAACGAGCGCCTGCTGGCGCCTGCCGAGCACGAGTTTGTCAAGTTTTTGGCCTTTGTGCATGCGGACGCCTATGGTCGCGGCCTGGGTATCGACGCGACGAGCCCGGCGTTTGGCCCGCTCACCTGCAACCCCGGCGTCATTCGTGTGGCAGATGGCCACATTGAGCAGGTCATCGACGTGCGCTTCCCCGATAGCACGAGCGCCGATACCATCCGTGAGCAGCTCGAGCCGCTCGTGGGCCGCTTTGGCGTGACGTGCCGCGTGGGTCGTACAAAGGTGCCGTTCTCGGTCTCTGCCGACGACCCGGCCGTGAAGGCGCTCATCGATACCTACAACGAGTTTACGGGCAAGCATGCAGAGCCCTTTGCCATGGGCGGCGGCACGTACGCGCGCAATTTTGCCCGCGCCGTCTCGTTTGGTCTCGAGGAGACTGGCCTGGAACTGCCCGCATGGGGCGGCCAGATGCACGGCCCCAACGAGTGCGCCAGCGAAGAACAGCTCAAGCAGGCGCTCAAGATCTATATCGTGGCGATCCTTCGCCTCAACGAACTCGAGCTCTAGGGCTTCCCCAGGCACCCGACCTTGCCCCTCAAACCGTCGCTTGCGTACCAAAGTACGCGGCGCTCCTCTTTCGGGGCAATCTCGGGCACCTGGGAAACCCCTATATCTTGCTTGGGGTTACGCGGTATTACCAGCCCGCGTAGCAGCTCATCTCGGAATGAGAGTGGATAGTCTGCCGTTTTTGGCCTGTGTACAGGCTCAAAGTGGGAGATTATCCACTCTCGTTATTTGAGTGTCCAATAATCCTCGCTCGCTGGGGTGGTCGTTTAAGAACGTCCCCAATGACTACCTTGTAAAAGGCGGGTCATGCTTGGCGGCGGGTTTGTTATTCGTTTGTAAAGCCGAGCCGCGCTTGCGGTAAGGGCCTATCAAATGCCCGTAAGAAACCGCAGTTGGCGCAGCCGCTGCCCGGTCGGGGCCGTATCGTTCCTTTCAGCAAAGCGGGCAGGGTGCCCGCGAGTCGCATGTATGAAAGGAAGATCATGCTCGATCAGGCTTATTCTCGTCGTCAGTTCCTCGGCCTCGCTGGTGGTCTTGCCAGCATCGTCGGTCTCGGTCTCGTTGGTTGTGGCGGCTCCGGCGCATCCGACGCCGCCGCCAAGGGTAGCACCGCCGCCGAGTCCGTCTCCGGCGAGGTGACCTACGACGGCGCCTCTTCGTTCCAGGCTCTCGTCGAGGCCGCTGCCGAGAAGTTCATGGACGCCAACCCCGACGTCTCCGTCTCCGGTTCGGGCAACGGTTCGGGCAAGGGCCTGACCGCTGTCGCCGCCGGCACCGTCACCATCGGCAACTCCGATGTCTTCGCCGAGACCAAGCTCGAGGCCGACCAGGTCAAGAACCTCGTCGACCATGAGGTCGCCGTCGTGGGCATGGGCCCCGTCGTCTCCAAGAACGTCAAGGTCGACGACCTGTCCCTCGAGCAGCTCAAGGGCATCTTCTCCGGCCAGATCACCAACTGGAAGGAGGTCGGCGGCGACGACGCCACCATCGTCGTCCTCAACCGCAAGGCCGGCTCCGGTACCCGCGCCACTTTCGAGGCCGCCGTCTTTGGTGACGAGGCCGTCGACTTTAAGGGCGACGCCGAGCTCGACAAGTCCGGCGACGTCCAGACTCAGATGGGCAGCACCGACAACGCCATCTCCTACCTCGACTTCTCGCACTTCGACGACTCCAAGTTCAACGCCATTAAGGTCGAGGGCGTCGAGCCCAAGAGCGCAAATGTCACCGACGACTCCTTTAAGATCTGGGCTACCGAGCACATGTACTGCGCGAAGGACGCCGACGAGGCCACCAAGGCCTTCCTAGAGTTCATGCTCTCCGACGACGTCCAGGGTAAGCTCGTCGAGGAGCAGGGCTTTATCCCCGTCTCTGCCATGAAGGTCGTCAAGGACGCCAGCGGCAAGGTCTCTGCTAAATAAGCAATCGCCCCCGGAAAGGTTTGCAATGGCAAAACAGCTGCCAAAGCGCGACCTTGAGAACGTGGGCCTGGGCGTCACGGGCGCGTGCGTAGCGCTCGTGACGCTTGTCGTTGCCGCGCTCATCTTTATGGTCGCCCAAAAGGGCCTCTCGGCTTTTCTCAAGGACGGCGTCTCGGTCGTCGAGTTCTTCACCGGCACCAAGTGGGACCTGGCCAACACAGCCGAAAACGGCCTGCCCTACACCGGCGCCCTGCCCCTGATCGTCACCTCGTTTGCGGTCATGGTGCTCTCCACGCTCATCGCGCTGCCCATCGCCATCGGCTCTGCCATCTTTGCGGTCGAGATCCAGCCTAAGTTTGGCTCCAAGGTCTTTCAGCCGCTTATTGAGCTTTTGACCGGCATTCCCTCGGTCGTCTTTGGCCTGATTGGCTTTCACGTGGTCGTCGGTCTTATGAAGAGCGTTTTCCACGTAAGCACGGGTCTGGGCATCTTGCCCGGCGCCATCGTACTGGCGGTCATGATTCTGCCGACGATGACTACGCTTTCGGTCGACGGCCTGCGCGCCGTGCCCGATAGCTACCGTCAGGGCTCGCTCGCGCTGGGCTATACCCGCTGGCAGACCATCTGGCACGTGGTGCTCAAGTCCGCCATGCCGTCGCTCATGACCGCGGTCATCCTTGGTATGACCCGCGCCTTTGGCGAAACGCTCGCCGTGCGCATGGTTATCGGCGGCATCGAGGCCATGCCGACGTCGCTGCTGTCGCCTGCCTCGACCATTACCACCACGCTCACCACGTCCATGGCGGTCTATGCCGAGGGCTCGGCCCAGGACGACGTTCTGTGGGCGCTCGGTCTGCTGCTGATGGGCATGAGCCTCATCTTTATCCTGATCATCCACCTTATCGGCCGCAAGGGGGCGAAGGCTCGTGGCTAGCACGCGCATCCACATCGACGAGGCGAGACTCGGGCGTGTCCAAAAGCAGGACCGCATCGCCACGGGCGTGCTGACGGCGATTGTCGCCATCGTCATGCTTATCGTCGTCTCCATGGTGGCCTACATCCTGTTCGAGGGTATCTCGACGCTGTTCCAGCCAGGCTTTCTCACGCAGCCCGCACGCGCCAACGGAACGCAGGGCGGCGTGCTCTACCAGCTGTTCGACTCGTTCTATCTGCTGCTGATCACCCTGATCATCTCGGTGCCCATCAGCCTGGGCGGCGCGGTCTTTTTGGTTGAGTACGCGCCCGATGGGCCTATTCGCGACATCGCCTCGGCCGCCATCGAGACGCTGTCCTCGCTGCCCTCCATTGTCGTAGGCATGTTCGGCTTTCTGGTGTTCTCGGTGCAGCTGGGCTGGAAGTACTCCATCATCTCCGGCGCCGTCGCGCTCACCATGTTCAACATCCCCATCCTGGTGCGCGTGATTCAGCAGGCGCTCGAGGACGTGCCGCAGGCCCAGCGCGATGCGTGCCTGGCCATGGGCCTCACTCGCTGGGAGGCCACACTGCACATCCTGATTCCCGAGGCCATGCCCGCCATCGTGACCGGCATCGTGCTTTCGGCCGGCCGCGTGTTTGGCGAGGCCGCGGCGCTGCTCTTTACCTCGGGCATGAGCTCGCCGGTTCGCCTGAACTTCTTGAGTTTTAACCTGTCGAGCCCCACCTGCGCCTGGAACGTGTTCCGTCCCGGCGAGTCGCTGGCCGTGCACATCTACAAGATCTATGGCGAGGGCAGCCCCGAGGCCCAGCAGATCGTCTGGGGCACCGCGGCACTGCTGATGATTTGCGTGCTGCTGTTTAACGTAGTCGCCCGTATCGTGGGCAAGCAACTGGCAAGGAAGATGACGGCCGAATGAGCGATATGAATGCAACGCCCGCAACCGAGGCGGCCACGTCCGACACCCCCCAGGACTTTCTGTCGAGCGTGGGGGAGAGCGAGAGGCGCGTGCGCGTGAGCGGCAAGGCCGTGAGCGACGAGGTCGTGCTCTCCGCCAAGGACGTCAACGTGTACTATGGCGACCACCATGCGCTGCACAATACGTCGCTCGACTTCCACAAGGGTGAGATCACGGCGCTCATCGGGCCTTCGGGCTGCGGCAAGTCGACCTTCTTGCGTAGCCTCAACCTGATGAATCGCGAGATTCGCCGCTGTCGCGTGGAGGGCGAGATCAACTACCGCGGGCGCAACGTGAACACCAAGACCGAGAACACGTACGAGCTGCGTCGCTCCATCGGCATGGTGTTCCAGCAGCCAAACCCCTTCCGCAAGTCCATTCGCGACAACATCACCTTTGCGCCCAAGCGCCACGGCATCACCGACCGTGACGAGCTCGACCGCATGGTCGAGGAAAGTCTGCGCGGTGCCGCGCTGTGGGACGAGGTCAAAGACAAGCTCGACAAGAGCGCCTACGCGCTTTCGGGCGGTCAGCAGCAGCGTCTGTGCATTGCGCGCACGCTGGCGCTCAACCCCGACGTAATCCTGTTTGACGAGCCCTGCTCGGCGCTCGACCCCATCTCGACGCTGGCGATCGAGGACCTCATGTCGTCGATCGTGGCCGACCGCGCCATCGTCATCGTGACGCACAACATGGAGCAGGCGTCGCGCGTGTCCAACCGCACGGCGTTTTTCTACATGGGCGATATGGTCGAGTACGACGAGACCGACGAGATTTTCCAACGGCCCAAGGATAAGCGGCTGAATGATTACCTCACCGGCATGTTCTCCTAGTCCGGGACATGCTTGAGGCCCGCGGCGGCCACGGTTGCCGCGGGACTGATTGGAGAGGCGGGTCATCTCTTGCGGGAGATGGCCCGCCTTTTTGTGTCGTGTGCTGGTGCGCTTGCCCAAAACCACCACGAAGGCGCCCGTCCCCTTTGTGGTGGTTTTCGCTATCATGGAGAACGTTGAATTTCTACGAAGGAGCAGGGCATATGGCGATTCTTTTGGGATGCGATTCCGTCAGCCTAGAGTTTCCCACCAAGCATATTTTCGATAGCGTGACGCTCGGCGTGGGCGAGGGCGACCGCATTGGTATTGTCGGTAAAAACGGCGACGGCAAGTCGACGCTGCTGAGCGTGCTCGCCGGCACGCTGGAGCCCGATGACGGACGCGTGACGCACCGCCGCGGCATCACGATCGGTCTACTCGGCCAAAAGGACCAGCTTGTCGATACCGATACCGTGCATCATGCCGTTGTGGGTGACGCCCCCGAGTACGAGTGGGCGTCGAGCCCCCGTACGCGCCAGATCCTCGCCGGCCTCATTAGTGATGTGCCCTGGGAGGGCACGGTGGGCGAGCTTTCGGGCGGTCAGCGCCGCCGCGTGGACCTCGCGCGCCTGCTGATTGGCGACTACGACGTGCTCATGCTCGACGAGCCCACCAACCACCTGGACATGCGCACCATCAACTGGCTCGCGCGCCACCTAAAGGCCCGCTGGCAGCGCGGTCAGGGCGCCATGCTCGTGGTCACGCACGACCGCTGGTTCTTGGACGAGGTCTGCACCAGTATGTGGGAGGTCCACGACGGCCAGGTCGATCCCTTCGAGGGCGGCTACTCGGCATACATCCTGCAGCGCGTGGAGCGCGACCGCATGGCCGCTGTTACCGAGGAACGCCGTCGCAACATGGCGCGCAAGGAGCTCGCGTGGCTGAGCCGCGGTGCCCAGGCGCGCTCCACCAAGCCCAAGTTTCGCGTTGAGGCTGCTCGCGAGCTGATCGCCGACGTGCCGCCCGTGCGTGACGAGCTGGAACTCAAGCGCCTGGCCGTGAGCCGCCTGGGCAAGCAGGTTATCGATGTGATCGACGTGGACGCCGGCTATGCAGATGCCGATGGCGCGCCCAAGCAGGTGCTCTCCGACGTGACCTGGCTCATTGGCGCGGGCGATCGCTATGGTCTGCTGGGTGAGAACGGCGCTGGCAAGTCCACACTGCTTGAAGTGATCCAGGGCAAGATCGCGCCCCTTCGCGGCCGCGTGAAGATTGGCCAGACGGTGCGTTTTGGCGTGCTATCGCAGCAGCTCGAGGAGCTCGAGCCCTACATGGGTGACACGATCCGCGAGGTGCTGAGCAGCTATAAGAAGTACTACGTCATCGACGGCAAGGAGACCTCGCCCGAGAAACTTTGCGAGCGCCTGGGCTTTACGACGCAGCAGCTCTGGAGCCGCATCGGTGATCTTTCGGGCGGCCAGCGCCGTCGCCTGTCGCTGCTGCTGACGATCCTGGACGAACCCAACGTGCTCATCCTGGACGAGCCCGGCAACGACCTGGATACCGACATGCTGGCGATTGTCGAGGACTTGCTGGACGGCTGGCCCGGCACGCTGATTCTGGTGACGCACGACCGCTTTTTGATGGAGCGCGTGACCGACCAGCAGTGGGCGCTGCTCGACGGCCACCTGACGCATATGCCCGGTGGCGTCGACCAATACCTGCGCCTGTGCAACGCCACCGCCGAGGGCGAGCCCGTGGGTGCACCGAGCGCCAAGACCGGTACGTTCGACACCGGTGCCGCGGCAGCTGCGGCCGAAAAGCCCAAGTCGAGCGGTCAGCCCAACGGCCTTTCCAATGCCGAGCGCCAAAAGCTCCGTCGTGAGGTGAGCTCGCTCGAGCGCAAGATGGAAACGCAGCGCGCTCGCGTGGAGGAGGCCGAGGCCGCCATGGCCCAGGTCGATCCTACCAACTACACGACGCTCGGCGAGCAGCAGGCAAAGATCGACGAGGCCCACGCCGCCATGGACGAGCTGGAGATGGCGTGGCTCGAGGCGAGTGAAAAGCTCGAGGGCGAGGAGTAGGCGAGGATGATCAAGGCCGCATTTTTCGATATCGACGGCACGCTGCTGAGTTTTAAGACGCACCGGATTCCGGCGTCGGCGCAGCAGGTGCTCGACAGCTTTCATGAGCAGGGGATTGCGTGCGTGATCGCCACGGGTCGCCCGACCTACCAGATGCCGGATTGGCTGTTCGGCCTGGGTTGGGATGCGTACATTACGCTTTCGGGCCAGCATTGTTTTGATGGCAAGGGCGTTTACCGCAGCTGCCCGATCGATCCGGACGATGTTGCGGTGATTGTGGACCAGGTGGCCGAGGGGTGCTACGACTCGCTGTGCATGCAGGGCGAGAACTCGTTTGTGAATCGCCTGTCCGAGCGCGTGGTGGCGGCCGGCAACAACGCGGGAATCGTCTATCACGAGGAGCCGTTTGACCATGCCTTTGACGCGCCGGTCTACCAGTTTTGCGCCTTTGTTGATCCGGCCGACGAGCATATCGTGACCGACGCGGTGTCGCATTCGCTCACTACGCGCTGGTGCGATCTGTTCTGCGATATTATTCCCGCTAACGGCGGCAAGGACCTGGGCGTGGCGGCGACGCTGGAGCGCTTGGGCATCGACGCGAGCGAGGCGATCGCCTTTGGCGACGGCGAGAACGACCTGTCGATGTTCTCGGCCGTGGGCACAAGTGTGGCCATGGGCAACGCGCAGGATACCGTGAAGGCCGCGGCGACCTACGTGACGACCGCCGTAGACGACGACGGCATTTACAACGCCGCCAAGCACTTTGGGCTACTGTAGCTGCGGCCGGCACTTAGGGACGTTCCTTTTCTGCCGGCAGCTGGGGACACTCCTTGCGGGGTCTCCATTTTGTTTTCGTCCCGCATGTTTTGTGAAACACGGCTAACTTTTAGGCAAAGTAGTAAGACATGGGCAACTTTTGCGGTAAAGTAAATCAAGCAAAAGTATCCAAAGGCTAACTAGAAGCCATCGCGAAAGGCGGCCCATGGCCCTGCGTGAATCCGGAGAAGACTATCTCGAATCGATCTACGTTCTATCGGAACGTCAGGGCATCGTGCGCTCGATCGACGTTGCGGAGTACCTCGGCGTAACCAAGGCGAGCGTTTCCAAGGCCATGGCGACGTTGGAAAGCAACGGCTATGTCGAAATGGGCAAGCGCGACGTTCATCTGACGGAGCGTGGTCTGGAGGTCGCTCGCCAAATGTGGGAGCGTCACTGCTTTTTCGTGGGGCTGCTGGAGGATGCGGGTGTTTCGGCTGAGGTCGCGTCGCAAGAGGGCTGCCACATGGAGCACTGCCTGAGCGAGGAAAGCTTTGAGAAGCTGAGGGCGATGCTGGGACGGGACAGCGACCGGGACCAGTAGCCCCGCCAACCAAGTCCAACTCAGACAAGGAACCCCGCCACCAAGCGATGTCCAAGAACCGCCAGCAACGTTACCGCAGGCCGGGACCGGGCTTGGTTTTTGAAAACACTCCGCAGACCAGAAGCGCCCCCGTTCGTAGCTCCGAAGGAGCAGAACGGGGGCGCTTCATTGGTCGAGGACGTTTTCAAAACCAAGCCCGGCCCCGGCCGGAGGGACCACAGGCGCTACAGGTTCTTGACACCCATCGCGCGCATGGCGTTCAGGATGGCGATGATCGCCACGCCCACGTCGCCAAAGACGGCAAGCCACATATTGGCGATGCCCAGCGCCGCAAGCACCAAAATCAGCAGCTTAATACCCAGCGCAAAGATGATGTTCTGCCAAACAATCGACATGGTCTTGCGCGCCACGCGGATCGCGCGGGAGATGTTGGACGGCTTGTCGTCCATCAGCACGACGTCCGCCGCCTCGATTGCGGCGTCGGAACCCATAGCGCCCATGGCAATGCCCACATCGGCGCGCGTAAGCACAGGCGCGTCGTTGATACCGTCGCCGACAAAGGCGAGCTTGCCCTTGCCGCTTTCGGCCTCGAGCAGCACTTCAACACGCTCGACCTTGTCGCCCGGCAGCAGCTGCGCGTGGAACTCGTCGAGCCCCAACTGTTCGGCAACGGACGTCGCAACCTCCTCGCGGTCGCCCGTGAGCATGACGGTGCGCTTGACGCCGGCGGCGTGCAGGTTGCGAATCGTTTGCTCGGCATCGGCCTTAACGGTGTCTGCAATCACGATGTGGCCGGCGTACACGTCGTCAACGAGAACGTGGAGGATTGTGCCGGCAACCTCACAGTCCGGTGCTTCAACGCCGGCCGCGGCGAGCATCTTGGCGTTGCCGACGACGACGTGCTTGCCGTCGATGGTTGCCGTCACGCCGTGGCCCGCGTCGTTGGCGGAGTCGCTCACGCGCTTGGGGTCGACCTCGCCCTGGTAGGCGTCGCGCACGGACTGCGCGATGGGGTGATCAGAGAACAATTCAGCAAGGGCTGCGACTTCGAGCAGCGACTGCTCGGTATAGCCAGCCTCGGGGTGCACCGCGACGACTGAGAACGTGCCGTTGGTGAGGGTGCCCGTTTTGTCGAAGACGACGGTGTCCACGTCGGCGAGCGTCTCGAGGTAGTTGGAGCCCTTGATGAGAACGCCCAGCTTGGACGCGCCGCCGATGCCGCCAAAGAAACTCAACGGTACGCTGATCACGAGGGCGCACGGGCAGCTGACGACCAGGAAGGTCAGGCCGCGCAGGATCCAATCGGACCAAGCGCCAGTCACCAGGCCGCCGCCAAGCGCGAGCACCGCGGCAGCGCCAGTGACGGCGGGGGTGTAGACGCGGGCAAAGCGCGTGATGAAGTTCTCGGTGCGCGCCTTCTTTTCGCTGGCATTCTCCACGAGCTCCAGAACACGCGCGACGGTGGACTCGCCAAAGGGCTTGGTGGTGCGCACGTGGATGAGGCCCGTCATGTTGATGCAACCGCTGATGATATCGTCGCCGGTCTTGGCCGGGCGGGGGACCGACTCGCCCGTGAGTGCGGCGGTGTCGAGCTGGGTTTCGCCCTCGACGATGACGCCGTCGATAGGCACGCGCTCGCCGGGCTTGACCACGATCACGGTGCCGACGGCGATGTCATCGGGAAAGACCTGTTCGAGTGTGCCGTCGGCTTGCTCGACGTTAGCGTAGTCGGGCGCGATGTCCATCATGGCACTGATCGACTTGCGGCTCTTGCCCACGGCGTATGCCTGGAACAACTCGCCGACCTGGTAGAACAGCATGACAGCGGCGCCTTCGGCCATGTGCGGGTCGGTGTCGGGGAAGAGCACCATGGCAAACGCGCCGATGGTCGCGACGGCCATGAGGAAGCTCTCGTCGAAGGCCTTGCCGCGGCGGATGTTATTGAATGCCTTTTGCAGTACGTCGTAGCCGGCAATCAAAAACGGCACGAGGAACAGCACAAAGCTGGCGTAGATGTTGCCGGGCTCCCCAAATGCGATAGCGAGGGCGCCGAGCTCGTCGAGGGCATAAACAACGGCAAAAATGCCCAGTGCTACCAGGATGCGGTTGCGCTTGTGCTCAAGGGACTCTTTCTTCTTGCGCTTCTTCTTTTTCTTTTTGGAATCGGCGGCCGCCATGATTCAAACCTCCCATTTGAGTGTATGAACACTTGCTCATATAATTTCGCGAGCAAAGGCCGCGGCAAGCGCGGCCTTACAGGTCAACGTATGCGCGGGTTAGAGAATGATCTCGCAGTCCGGCTCGGCATCGGCGGTAAACTCAACGACGCGGTCCAGGACCTCGTCGAACTCGGCGTCGTCGGCCTCGAGCGTCAGCTTCTGGGTCATAAAGTTGACCGAAACGGACTTGACGCCATCGAGCTTAGCCAGCTCGTCCTGAAGTTCACGCGCGCAGTTGGCGCAATCGATCTCGTCGAGCTTAAACTGCTTTTTCATGGTGGGTTCCTTTCCCTGTGTTAGCGGTCTGGGTGCCGGCCGCGCTGATACCGTGGTTGATTGCTATTCGCAGATATGGCTCATGCCCTGGTTGAGCATGGTGTAGACATGATCGTCGGCGAGCGAGTAGAGAATGTTGCGGCCGTCGCGGCGGAACTTGACCAGGTGCGACTGCTTAAGCGTGCGCAGCTGGTGCGACACCGCAGACTGCGAGGTCGCGGTCGCTTCGGCGATGTCAGCCACGCAGAGCTCGCGACCCATGAGGGCATAGAGAATCTTGATGCGTGTGGTGTCGCTGAAGACCTTGAACAGGTCGGCCAGGTCGTACAACAGCTCCTCGTCGGGAAGGTCCTCGGGCGAGCAGGTGGTGGGGACGATCGGCTCGGTGGCCTCGATGCCAGTCTTTGTTTCATCAGCGTGGCTGCTCATTGCAATATCCTTTCATATGAACATGCGATCATATAACTTACTTCCGATTATATGAGCGCATGTTCATATGTCAATACAATTTACGTTAACTTCGATGACTGCTTGCCGCCTCTGCGATTTTCTGCGGGTTGGGATACATCGACGCAATACTCGCCAACATATTTCGAGATGTTCGGCCAGCATGCTAAGAAAGCCACCTTGAGAAGCATTAGGACTGTTCATATTTGTACTTTATCGTGTTAAATACAGCGAGAATCAGTTCTTCCTCTACGGGAGTTCCTGCAGAATCAGTTTTATCTAAAGTTATATTGAGCATTGCTGCAGCCAATCTGGCACATCGGTGGCCGAATAAGTCGAAAAATGTAGGTGGACATCCGCAGAGATCGCCTTTAGAAGAGCGAATTCTCAATTAGATCAATAATCGTGTCGTCTTCCGTGCGGTTTTCATCGATTTTTGCGAACATGTCGCATTCCCAAGGCCCATTGATTTCCTCAGCAAGGGCCCCGACGTGTTGCATGTCGTCGGGTTCTGGCACATCGTTGATGCTCGGGTCATCAGCTTGCGGATATTGGCTTGCAATTTCGCGCTTGGCGGCCTCTTCTTCTTTGAGTGTCTCCAGGACGCGGCGACCGTATTCGAAGTAGCGCCGCAAGACAAATTGACGAAGAGTTTCTTGCAGGATGGCGAAGTTATCCGGGAGTCGACCGGGCCATATCTTCTCGCGAATGCGAATCGCTTCCATGACCCGCCTAAAAGCGGACTGCTTGAAAAACGAATGACGACTAACTGTGATAACGGCATATCCCATGTTTCGCAGCGTGTTTCGGCGTTCCTCGTCAATTGATTGCTGTTCGGGCTCGTCGTGGTAAAAGCCGTTGTATTCGATATCGGTCATCGAATTTTCGAGCAGCGCGTCGAGGTAGAAAACCGTCCGTCGCGTTAGGGCGGCGTATCTTTTGGGGACTGGGATCGGATAGTCCGTTTTGATAGCGCGTATGGCTAAGCCACCCATTGACTTGGGCATTGTCAGCATCATGACAAACGCCGTTTCGAGTGGGGAGCGACAGCCTTCGCGTACATAAGAAAGTGCCTTAAGTGCTTTATTAGATCCACGATACCCCGATGCCTCTGAAAAGAAGGCTCTGAGCTCTTCAACGCTGGTTAGGGCTGGGCGCTCGCGATATTGAGTTTCGTCGGACGTTCCAAGCGCGTAGGAGCCGCAGATTTCAAAGTAATACTCAACGAGCTCCGAAAGGTTGAGGTCGGCTGCTGCTTCTAACGCGCACAGCTTGATATCGACGATGTAAACGTTCGGCTCGAGTTCTAGGTAGCTTTCTGCATCAAACGTATAGCGCGTGCAGTGGCAGATGCAGCCCTTGCGGTGCCTTTTGGCATTATTGGAAAACGTCAGCACATGGATGCTTTCAGAATCGACATTCTTTCTGTTGAGCCATGCTCGCGCCGCTTCCAGGTTGGACGTGGTCGGCGCAGACACCTTGATCTTTTCCATAGGTATGGGATCGGTCGCGTGGCTTGCGAGCGAGCTGACTGTTTGGTATACAGCGCGTGCCGTGGTATGTGACAGAACGATTCCCATACGCGCATGATGGCATAGCGGACGCCATATACGCTCGAAACTTCGGGCAACGGTATTGGGGCGCGGCTTATCTTCTGCGAACGGTGGGTTTTTGAGCTGTCGTATTGAGGGGGGGCAGCTTCAGCTGGGGAGGTTTCTGTCGGCTGCCCCATTTTGGTGAACTTTAGTTGCGGATTCGTAGCTTCTAAGCGTTTTTGCCGACCGCTCAGATGCCTCACCAACATAATTTGAGTTATTCGGCCTTATCCTATACGAATGGTGCGATCGCAACGTCCTATTCGAATTGATTCAGGTAGATTTATAGGGCTTGGTTGCGAAATTGGGGCGACTATAGCGCTCGATTGCGGTTCAAGGGGCCTCGACTAGTGGTTCAGCTGGCCGAACAACTCGAAAAAAGTAGGTGGGCCAACCTGCCGACTATGTGAAGCATGCGTATTTGCTCGTTTTGATTAAAACTAGGGTGCAGCCATAAGACTGCGCCCTAGTTTACTGCGTGCCGGTGCGTCCAGACGGATTGCACTGTGCCTGGCAGGCGCTCCCGCAGATGGATCGGTTATTTCGCGAATAGGTTCTTGAGGTTGAACTCGGCCTGTACCGTGCGGAGCATGAGGTCGGTGTCGTCCAGACCCAGATGCTGCTCGTTGGCGTCGGGCGCGAGGGTGCCGCGACGGCGTGCCCAGTTCTCGAGCGCGGCGGGGGCGGACTCGCGGGGGAGCGAGCGCGCGTCGGCGTCCAGGCTGCGGCAGATCTGGCGCGAGTCGATGACGATGATCTTACCCGCGCGGCGTGCCTCGGCGTAACCGTCCAGGTGAATCTTGAACCAGCTGTCCTCAAAGGCGGCGTTATGCGCCATGTACGGGTACTTCTTCATAAGCTTGAGCAGCTGCTTTTGCAGCTCCTTGTTCTCGCGGAACGGCGTTTTGCCGTCGATGTCGTCCCAGGTAATGTGGTGGATATTCGACAGCGGCACATCTTCGCCGCGGTAGATGTCGGGCAGGCCGCAGTAGTGTGCCTCGGCGTCATGCGGGACGGCGTCGCTGGTGAGCTCCATGATCTCCCAGCCCACGTTGATGATATAGCCGCGCTCGGGTGCACGGCCGGTGGTCTCGATGTCGATACCGAGCACGGTGCCCTGGATGGGCTTGCGGGCGTAGGCCACGCCGAGCGCGTCGCGGTCGCCGCGGATTTCGCGCATAACGGACGCGGCGGTGCGCTTTTGCATCTTGCCGATGGCGGCGCAGGTGTCGGCATCGGACAGGCCGCGCGAGAGCGTCGCGGGCGTCACGTTGCGCAGACGCGCCTCGCCAATCTGGTCGCACAGGTCGCGGTTGCGGTCGGCCAGGTCGCGCACGGTGGCAAAGTCGAAGCCGGGGTCGCCCTCGGCGGTAAAGTACTCGGTCTCGAGCACCTTGAGGGCCTCCTCGCCCTTCTGGCGCTCGGACTCCATGGCGCCGTGGTCGCCGTAGATAAACATGGGGATAAACGGCTGTCGCTCGTATTCGAGTGCTTGCGATACGTTCATATGCTACTCCTTGGACGGGCCGCGTTGTGCGGCTCGAGGTTACTGAGTTATGGCGAGATGATAGTTTACCATAGGCAACTATTGGCACCGCGCCCGGGACAACTACAATACCCTAGTTGACCGCTAGGACTTTTACAATGCTGCCGAAAGACACGAAAGGTTCCATCCGTCATGGATTTACTGATTGATATTCTGCTCGACGCCGGCAAGGACACGCTGTCGCTGCTGCCGTTTTTGTTGGTGACGTATCTTGCTCTCGAGACACTTGAGCACGTTGCGGGCGACCGCGTCAACGGCGCTATCAAGCGCGCCGGCGCTGCGGGTCCCGTGGTTGGCTCGCTGCTGGGCATGGTGCCGCAGTGCGGATTTTCGGCCATGGCAGCAACGCTGTACGCCGGCCGTGTCGTGACCTTGGGCACGTTGGTGGCGGTGTTCCTTTCGACCTCCGATGAGATGCTGCCGCTGTTGCTTGCCGAGCAGGTTCCCGTGCAGACTATGGCGATGCTTTTGGCTTCGAAAGCGCTGATCGCACTGGTCACGGGTTTTATCGTGGACGCTGCCATTCGCGGCCTGCGCCGTAACGCCCGCGCGCACGCGGCGATTCGCCGTACCGTGCTGGGAACCGCGGCCAACCCGGCCCACGTGAACTGCGCGCACGACGACCACAGCGGCGGTGACATCATCGACGAGGTGGCCGAGGCAGGCGTGAGCGCCGACCACATCCACGAGCTGTGCGAGCGCGACCATTGCGGTTGTGATGAAGACGAGGACGAGCACGAACACGGACATGGCCACGATCACGGTCATGAGGGCGAACATGAACACCATGATGGTCACGGTCACTCTCACTCCCACGAAGGGACGCCTGTCCTGTCGATCATCCGCAGTGCGATCTCGCACACCGTGCAGGTCTCGGTATTCATTTTTCTGGTGACGCTGATTCTGGTCGCCGTGCTCGAGACGTTCGGCGAGTCCGCGATCGAGCAGTTCCTGCGCGGCAACGAGACACTCGCTGTCCTGGGTTCGGCGCTTGTCGGGCTGATTCCCAATTGCTCGGCGAGCGTGGTCATTACGCAGCTGTATCTGGAAGGCGCGCTGCAACTGGCGCCGATGCTCGCCAGCACGCTCATTTCCGCCGGCGTGGGTTATCTGGTGCTGTTCCGCACCAACCGCAGCGCCCGCGAAAATGCCGTGTTCCTGATCATGATGTACGTCATCGGCGCTGGCTGGGGCCTCATCCTCTCCGCCGTTGGCCTCTAAGTAGGCCTAAAAAACGGGCTTCAAATAGCCATGCTCAGCGCCTGCGCAATGCGGCGACGCATGGCATTTTGAAGCCCGTTTTTTGTTGAGCTATGGATTCCGAGCGCTCACACCGCTCAAAACAAAAAGGTAGATTTTAGGCATGTCTCAAAAATCTACCTTGGTTAGTGCAGCAACTCGGTGAGGTTGCGTTTAAAGCGGGCGCGGTCTTCGCTGGTAAATGCTGCCGGACCGCGAGTGCGTCCGCCGGCGCGGCGTACCTTCTTTTCCTCGTGGCGAATAAACAGCTGCATATCGATAGTCGCCTTGTCGTACACGCGCCCGCGCACACCGATGGCGGCGGCATCGCGCCCGAGCACCATGCTCGCCAAGCCAATGTCCTGCGTCACGACCACGTCGCCCGCCTGCAGGCGTTCGACAATGGCAAAGTCGGCGCTGTCGGCGCCCACGCTCACGTCGAGCGTCGTGACCCAAAAGCCGCGACGCGCGTGCTCGGCATCGCGCGGGTCGTCGCGGCGAATGTGCCGTTCCAGGTTTTGCGTGCTGTTGCCGGCGATAACAACGGCGACGCCCGCCCGCCGCGCGCAGTCAATCGACTCGCGCGTGACCGGGCAGGCGTCGGCATCAATAAAGAGCGTTCGCGGCATCTAGTGCACCAGTTTGCCAAATTGAATAGCGCGAACAATCAGCGTTACGCCAAACACCAGCAGCGCGGCGCCGCTAAAGATGACGAGCATCTTGGCCGACCACAGCGGATAGATAAACACGAACATGCCGGCGATGATGGAAAGTGCGCCGCTCAGGATAGCGAGGGCGCGGTTGGACGAAAGCTCGGACTCCAGAATGGACATGACACCTTCGACAATCCAGCCAAAGCCGGCCACGATAACCACCATCGTGGTGAGCGTCGCGGTCGAGAAGGCCTGGTTGCGCAGGATTATGACGCCGCCCAGGATAATGAGTAGGTTGGAGATGATGCTCGTGACGCGCCAGCCGGTGGGCAGCAGCGGCTCAAAAATGGCAGTGAACAGCCTGATGGCTGCCGTAATCACAAAGTAGAAGCCCAGGACGGTCGTCAAAAAGACGAGGGACTTGGCGGGTGCAAAAAGCAGCGCGATACCAGCAATGAGCGCCAAGACGCCCGTGATGGCGTAAATCCAGCGCACGGCCTTGACGGCCTTGCCTGCCATGCTTTTCTCGTCAAATCCAAACGCGCTCGATTGCTTGTCATCGTTCTTAAAGATGCCCATGATGTCTCCTTTCCGTGCGGCGTAAGCCGTAGCTCTTGCAACCAGTATCGCCCAAGGGCGCCGTCGCGTGGGGCGGGAAGGGCGAATGGGAGCCTCATCTTCCCGAATTGTTACCTTTGTTCCCGTTTGGATGCGGAATATTCAACAGGTGTGGAACATTGCGCCGCTGTGTGTAATTGCCTACGTTTTAGGTTAGATTTTCTTAAGAACAATTGGCTTTTATTGGGGGTCTTATGAACGAAGCAGTTCCCGCAGCGCCGGTAAGCGCAGAATCGATGGCAAAGCAGGGCTGCGAAAAGCTTGGCCTGGACACGTTTGACGCGCTGGTCCGCCGCGCCCGTACGTGCCGCCGTTTTGACGAGTCCATGCGCGTGCCGCGCGAGTTTTTGCTCGAGCTGGCGGAACTGGCGCACCTGGCTCCCTGCGGCGCCAATGCTCAGCGTCTGCGTTTTCATGTGGTGAGCGGTGCCGAGGATTGCGCGCGTGTATTTGATGAGCTTGCATGGGCCGGCGCGCTTAAGGATTGGCCGGGTCCTGCCGAGGGCGAGCGTCCGACCGGCTACATCGCGATTCTGGCCGAGCGCGCCGTTCCGGGCAAGCCTGCCGCTCCCATTACCGAGGTCGACACGGGCATTGCCGCGCAGACGATGATGCTCGCCGCCCGCAGCGCCACGCCCGAGGTGGCAGCCTGCATGTTCAAGGCCTTTACGCCCCGCGCGATCGATGCCATGGGGCTCGATAACGACAAGTATGAGCTCAAGCTGATCATGGCCTTTGGCGTTCCGGCCGAGACACAGGTGATCGATGCGATCGATTCCAACCCCGACGGCTCCATCAATTATTGGCGCGACGAGGCGCAGGTGCACCACGTACCCAAGCGTCCGCTTGCCGACGTGCTGCTGTAGTTGTGCGTCGTTGCGGTGCAATCCGGCGGCAAAATCACCACAAAGGCTCCTGTCCCCTTTGTGGTGGTACGAGGGGAGGGTGTGTGGCAGATCTGTATTTGGTGCGGCATGGGCAGACTGAGCTCAATGTGCAGAGCATTTTGCAGGGCTGGCACGATTCGCCGCTTACGGCGCGCGGGCGCGAGCAGGCGCTGACGGCGCGTACGGCGTTTGCGGCGCGTGGCGTGGCCTTTGATCATGTGTATTCCTCGCCGTTGGGCCGGGCGCGGCATACGGCCGAGCTTATCGTTGGCGAGGGCCGTTCCATTGAGCTGGTCGATGACCTGCGTGAGTGGCATTTTGGCTCGCTGGAGGGCACATCAAATCGCGAGATGCCGCCGCAGCCCTGGGGCGATTATCCGGTGGCCTTTGGCGGCGAGTCGGAAGTGCAGCTTCAGTCGCGCATGGTCGCGGCGCTGTCCCGTATTATGGCCCGGCCGCAGCACGACTGCGTGCTGGCGGTTTCCCACGGCTCAGCCTGCCAGGAGTTTCTTGAGTATGTGACTGGCGGGGGAGAGCTACCCGACAACGGTGCCGTGCTTCATTTTGGCTATTGCGACGGGGCGTTTTCGCTCTTGGGTTGGTAAGGAACGAAAGGACCCCTATGAATAAAGATCTGTATCTGGTCCGTCATGGACAGACGATATTCAACCTTAAGCGTATCATTCAGGGGTGGAGTGACTCGCCGCTTACGCAGTTGGGTTGCGACCAGGCGGCGCGCGCCGGCATGTTTTTACGTGCGCGCGGCATTGAGCCCGATCATGCCTACACCTCTACGCTTCATCGCACCGAGCAGACTATCGCCAACTTGTGGCCGGGCTTGGCGTACGAGCGCCTGGACGGCCTGCGTGAGTGGTTCTTTGGCGACTTTGAGGCCGAGCGCGTGATGCTTATGCCCGAGCGCCCGTGGCGCGACTTCTATCGGCAGTTTGGCGGCGAGGGCCAGATCCAGGTGCGCACGCGCATGGTGGCGACGCTGACCGATCTTATGCAGCGTCCGGACCATACGTGCGTGCTCGCGGTAAGTCATGGCTCAGCTATCAAGGAGTTTTTGGACCACGTGCGGGGCGCGGCGGCCGACGAGCGCGAACGCGTGCCGGGCAACTGCTCAGTGCTGCATTTTGCGTTTGACGATGCGGCCGATACGTTTGAACTGGTCGAAGTCTTTACGCAGGAAGACTACGCGCGCGAGCTGGGGCTAGAGCCGCTCGTGGCGGCGGCAGGTCCGCAGCGTGGATAACGCTGACGTTGCGGCCCGGTTTACCGGCGTAATTGTTTGATGCGAAAAGGGCGGAGGTGCATGCGTTTGCTGCATCTCCGCCCCTTGTTTGTTTGGATGCTGGGTTTTCCAGCTTAGCGTTTGAGTTCGCTAGAACCGTGAGACCTGGTGAGTGAGCAGACCCGTCGGAACCTGCGGCGCGCTGCCGCTGACCTGCGCGGCGGGGAACAGCACGGCTACAGCAAAGTTGAACGGCTCTTTGCCAGAGTAGGCGCCGGCAGCGCGGGCCTCGTCGGCCAGAATCTGCGATGCCCCAGCCAGTGCGGCGACATAGGCGGAGTCACCGGCGAACACCGGGTCGGGCGCCTGATCGAGCATGGCACGGATGGCGGCAACGGCGTCCTCGCGCTTGACCTCCCACACGCGATGTGTGACGCCCGCGGGATCGGTGACGGCGTAGAGCGATGCGCCCTCTTTGGCAGCGCTCAAAATGATATCCATGACGGGCGACGCCTCGTAGGCGAGCGACACGGGGCGCGGCTGCACCTTGAGCTCGGCGATCGCGCGCGCGGCGGCGAGTGCGTCGACGCTCTCGGCGGCAGCCTCGTCGCTACCCGTCAGTACGTTAACCGGGCAAATCGCCACGACACCCGTCGCGCGACCCGGCTCGCCCGAGCATTCGTACACGTAATACGCCGCGCCTGGATCCTTGAGCATTAGGCCGTCAGCAATGGCGCCGCGCAGGGCGTCGTTGCCGCTCAGGATACCGCCCATCGCAGGCAGCGCCTCGAGCACACGGTCCTGAGCCGGGCGGATGCAGGGAAACGGAAGTGCTTTCATGGGCGGTCCTAACGCGCGAGTCGGTTTGTTCGCGGCTTATTATGCCCCAACTTGGCCGCTTGCGTCCCAGAGCGTGTTATCGGCAAGCGCGATGAGCACGTTTTGGCAGCGAACGATATCGGCATGGGGCACATACTCGTCGGGCTTGTGTGCGAGCGCCAACGAGCCGGGGCCGTAGCTCATACAATTGCGGTTGCCTGTCTTGCCGGCAATGACGGCGGTATCGGTGTAGCCGGTAAAGAAGCCGACGGTCGTGTCCGCGTCCGTTACGTCATCGGCGGCACGCTTGAGCGCTGCTAGAAGGGGAGAGTTCGGGTCGCGCTCGATGGCGGGGCGGTCGCCCGTCACGGTGTAGCTGCCATGGCAACCGGGAACGGCGGCTTCGGCGACGGCGATGGCATGCTCGACCATATTGATTGCGGCGGCCGTATCGGTCGGCGGGGTCAGGCGCATGTCGACCCAGACTTTGGCGCGGTCGGGTACGACGTAGGGGCGATATCCGCCCTCGATTTGGCCAAACGTGATGGTCGAAGGCCCCAGCTCATCGTGCGCGGGCAGCGCCGCAAACGCGCGACGAAGCGAACACACGACCTCGGCCATGGCGGCGACGGCATCCGCGCCCTTCCAAGGCTGGCTCGCATGCGCCGTCACGCCAGCCATTTCAATCTCGAACCACGTGCGCCCCTTGTGCGCCACCTGAATCTGTCCGTCGGTGGGTTCGGTGTCCAGCACCCATTCACGCGAGCCGACCCAGCCGGCATCGATCGCGGCCTCTGAGCCGCGCATGAAGTCTTCCTCGTCGACCGAGCAGATGAGCGAAAAGCCGCGGCGTGGCAGCGCGCCATCCGCCGCCACGCGCTCGAGCGTATGGACCAGTGCGGCAATGGCGCAGGCCAGGCCACCCTTCATATCGCAGGCACCGCGGCCATAGAGTTTATCGTCGCGCACAACCGCCCCAAGCGGTTCGATGTCTGCGTCCCAGCCATCGCCCAAGGTGACGGTATCCATGTGGCAGATATAGATCAGCCGCGGCTCGTCGCTTTGGCCCGGCACGGTGACTTTAAGGTTGCGGCGCCCGGGCAGCACTTCGAGCTCCTCAATCTGCACGGCATCGAGCGCAGAACTATCAAGTTGTGCCAGCTGCTGCTCAATGAGCCTCTTAATGAAGCGCTCAATTTCATCCTCATACGCGCCCGGGTCTGAGCTGTCGATCCGCACAAGCTCCTGCGCAAGCCGCCAGGCAAAATCCTCATCAACCATATGCAACCTCACAATCAGTTTGCTTTCCAAACCGATTGTAAGCCTCCTGAGAGATCCGCGACGTGGGCGTGGCAGTATTTACCGTTCGCAGGCCGAGCCAGCGCGTTTGCCGTCCGGGCGGGTTCACAAGCGACGCAGCGGGTACGTACCCTTCATGGACGACATGCTGTGCGACATATCTGCCTTTCGGTATCACCGGATACCTCCACAGGTCTTGGCAATAATGCCGGACCTGCCCGATTCTGCGGACGATCCGCGCAGGGAGCACCTATGTGAGCATCCGCTCGTCACGCATTTCCTGGGCACCCCGTTACACGTGTTGGCGCAGGGCAGCTGCGGACGTAAGGGCGATCGCATTGTCAGGCATGTTTGGAACGGGGAGAGGCCGTTTGATTCCGTGCGGCAGACGGAGTTTGGCCTCGATGTTGCGTCCCCACTCTTTACCCTGCTGACCCTGGCTTCCTCGGTCTCAAACGAGCGTCTAATCATGTGCATGTATGAGATGTGCGGCACCTTTGCCGTGTGCAAGATTGCGCCTCAGGTAAAGTCGGCACTTGAGCAGGCATACGGGGGCCGGTGGGGTGACGCACGGTCGGGCTGGGAAAACGTAAAGGATGTCTCGGGGAATCCAACGGACTTGTGGAAACGACCTCCCTTGATCGAGCTCTCTGAGCTTACAGAGTTCGTCGATAAGGTCCGGGGGCTCCGCGGCGCTAAATCGTTCATACGAGCCGCGAAATGCATTACGGGGGTGGCAGCATCGCCGCTCGAGGTCCAGGCTTCGATGCTGTTTGGCCTTACGAGGTTGCGCGGCGGCGAAGGGCTGAGCCTTACCAATAACGTTGAGATTCGTATGACGCGCAGCGCCCGCCTGATTTCGGGGCTTGATAGGCGCTATGCCGATATCCTGCTGGCAAATAAGGACGGCAGCCGAGAGTGTCTGGTTGAATGCCAGGGTAAAGCCATTCACGGATCCATTGAATCCAAGATTTCGGACTCCGATCGAACGACGGCGCTGCAAGCGATGGGATATCCCGTCATTCTGATGACCTATGGTCAGCTGGCCGACTCCGATGCCTTCCGCGTGGTGATGGAGCTCATCATGTCCTATCTCGATGTGCCGCTGAAAGACAAGACGCCGCGACAGCAGGAGCTCGAACGGCGGCTTCGTGAGGAGATTTTTATCGATTGGGCAGGAATGTAGCCGCGCGGGTGGAAAACGGTCGCGCGGACTAGAGTTTTGGTCACAAAAAGACTTATATTTCGCCTTGGAGGGGCCTTAAAAATGCTATCTAGAATAAGTTGTTTCGGAAAATGGACAGTCAACTTACATTCGGCACATAGAGATCGATTTTTACCTACTAAAGTCCCTGATAAAGCTGTTTATCAAAGCGGGTGTGCTTAGCGACTTGAGCCTCACTATCGATTATCTGAAAAAACTTGTTATGGGTATCATTTTAAAGTCGTCCGGAGCAACAAAATCGGCCCCCGTTTCGTGAAAACGGGGGCCGAATGGGCTTCGTGGTCTGTCTGGCAGGATTGGCGCCGGCGCTATTTAATCACGCGCACACGATACATCGACGGAATATGCTTGAGTGCCTCGATCGTGCTGCCGTCCAGGTGCTCATCGGTGTCGAACATGGTGTAGGCGTTCTCGCCAGCGGACTCGTTGGTCATGCGCTGCACGTTGGCGTTGTCCTTGGCGAGAATGGCCGTGATCTGGCCGATCATGTTGGGCACGTTGGCATGCAGGCAGGCAATGCGGCTTGCGGCGCGCGCCTTGCCCATGCTGCAGGCGGGGTAGTTGACGCTGTGCGCGATGTTGCCGTTTTCCAGGTAATCCTTGAGCTCGCTGATGGCCATGTCGGCGCAGTTGGCCTCGGCCTCGCCGGTGCCGGCGCCCGAATGCGTGGTGATAAACGTGTTGGGCATCTTGACGGTCTTAGGCGTGGCAAAGTCGCAGCTAAACCAGCTGAGCTTGCCCTCGCGCAGGGCAGCGTCGACGGCGTCCTCGTCAATGATGGTTTCGCGCGCGTAGTTGATGAGCACGGCGTCGGGCGCCAGCAGGTCGATCTGCTCGGTGCTGATCATGCCGATGGTATCGGCCTTGCTGGGCACGTGCACGGTGAGGTAGTCGCAGCCGCGGCAGAGGTCCTCGAGCGTGCCCACGCGCTGCACCTCGCGACTCAGCACCCATGCGTGCTCGACGGAAATGAACGGGTCGTAGCCGTAGACGTCCATGCCCAGATCGACACAGGCGTTGGCGACCTTGGAGCCCACGTTGCCCAGGCCGATGACGCCGATGCGCTTGCCCTTGAGCTCGCGGCCCACAAAGGCCTTCTTGGCCTTTTCGGCATCGACCTGAATCTCGGGGTCGTCGGCGTTGTCACGCACCCAGTTCATCGATTGCACCACGCCGCGGCTCGAGAGCACCAACATGCCCAGGACGAGCTCCTTGACGGCGTTGCTGTTGGCGCCGGGGGAGTTAAAGACGACGACGCCCTTCTTGGCGTACTCCTCGACGGGGATGTTGTTGACGCCGGCGCCGCAGCGGGCGATGGCGCGGATGCCCTCGGGCAGCTCGTAGCCGTGCAGGTCGGTGGAGCGCATCAGAATGGCGTCGGCCTCCTCGGCGGTGCCCACAAACTCGTAGCCCTCGCCAAATTCGACTTTGCCGTCCTTGGTAATGTCGTCGATGGTTTTAATCTTGCGCATGAAAAACTCCTTAGCGGATTTGTTTATAACAAGTGGTTTGAAGTGGCTGGTCGGCCCGCGTGTTGCGGGCTAGTTAGATCGCGGGCTCAAACTATGCTGCGCTTCGAAGTCCTTCACGTACGTGGCCAGCGCCTGCACGTCCTCCATGGTGACGGCGTTGTACACGCTGGCGCGCATTCCGCCGACGAGGCGATGGCCCTTGACGTTTTGGATCTGGTGCTCTGCCGCGCCCGCAACAAAGGCCGCGTCGAGTTCGGCGTCGCCGGTACGGAACGTGACGTTGGCGATGGAGCGGCTGTTGGCCTGCGCGGTGCCATGGAACAGCTCGCTGTGCTCGAGCAGGTCGTAGAGCAGGTTGGCCTTGGCCCAGTTGCGCTCGGCCATGGCGGCAAGTCCGCCGGTCTGCTCAACCCAACGGAACACCTTGCCGCACACGTAGATGCCAAAGGTGTTGGGCGTGTTGAGCATGGAGCCCTTGGCGGCCTGGGTCTTAAGGTTCATGTACTGCGGCGTCTGCGCAAAGGCCGGGCCGTCGGCGATCAGGTCGTCGCGCACGATGACCACGGTCACGCCAGCGGCGCCGGCGTTTTTCTGAGCGCCGGCGTAGATGAGTCCGTAGCGCTCGACGTCGAGTGGCTGCGACAAAAAGCAGCTCGAAACATCGGCGACCAGCGGCACATCGCCGCAGTTAGGCAGCTCGCGGTACATGGTGCCAAAGATGGTGTTGTTCTGGCAGATGTAGACGTAGTCGAGCCCGTCGCCCGTGGCCTCGGCGGCAATACGCGCGTTGATGTCGGCCATGTCGGGGATGCGGTCGAAGTTGGTGTCTTCGGAGCTCGCGAGCAGCACGGCCTCGCCGTACTTGGCGGCCTCCTTGTACGCCTTGTTGGCAAAGTTGCCGGTCACGACGTAGCCGGCGCGGCCGCGGCGCATGAGGTTCATGGGGATGCCCGCAAACTGCAGCGTGGCGCCGCCCTGCAAAAACAGGACGCGGTAGTTGTCGGGGATGCTCAGCAGACGGCGCAGGGTTGCCTCGGCGTCGTTGATAATCTGCTGGTACATGCTAGATCGATGGCTCATCTCGAGTACGGACATGCCGCAACCGCGGTAGTCCATCATCTCGTCGGCGATCTCGGCGAGCACGCTTGTAGGCAGCGCGGCCGGGCCAGCTGAGAAGTTGTGCACACGTGCCATCTTCTAGTTCCCCTCGTAGTCGTTTGAACGTTCGGGATACTTTAGCACAGTGGAGCGTCAGGCGCGACCGAATCACAGCAAAACCCGAGTGCGCCGCTATGATTTACAGGATGGTTACATGGAGGAGGGGTGCTTTACTCCTCGGGCAAATCCAAATCTGCGAGCGAAGGCATGAGGTTCTCTAGGCGCTTGATTTCTTCGTCGCAAATTAGCTAACCCCTGGTCACTACGACGCCAGCGTGGCGATGACGGCTTCGTCGCCGGCGTATATTAGGGTGTTGCCATCGGGGATGATGGTTTGGCCGTCGCGCTTGAGCATCACCACGATAAACGGGTGCTTGCCCTGCGGCACGTCGCGCAGGCGCTGACCGGCCAGGCGACCGTGGGGCGTCACGGTGACCTCGCGCAGCGTAACCTCGGCACGCTCTTCGAACGTTGGGGCTGCCATCACCAGAAGGTCGCCTTCCTCGATGACGGTATCGCCGTTGGGCAGTACCGGGTGTGCCCCGTCGCGCAGCACCAAGACCACGAGCATGTCCGTCGCGCTGCCAATATCGGCGAGCGAGCGCCCGGCAAACGGATGGCCAGCGCCCACCTTGAGCTTTACAAACGACATGCCGTCCTCGTCGCGGTAGTCGTTAAAGGTGCGGCGCACGTCGCCGGTCGCATCGATCATATCGAGCTTCTTCGCCACCGCCGGCAGCAGCGAGCCCTGCACCACGATGCTCGACGCGGCAATCACAAACACCAGGTCAAATAGGTCGTGTCCGCCGGGAACGCCGGCCACCACGGCAAAGAGACTAAAGACGACCGAAGCTGCTCCGCGCAGGCCCGCCCAGCTTACGAGCGCGACCTGGCTGGGATTCGTCTTAAAGGGCGCTAGGAGCACGCCGACGGCGATGGGGCGGCTCACGAAGAGCATGAACGCCATGAGCGCCAGGCCCGGCAGCAGCATCTGCGGCAGGCGTGCGGGCGTTACGAGCAGGCCGAGCAAGAAGAAGATGGTCATCTCTGCCATCTCGGTGAGGGTGTCGAAGAAGTGCGCCATTTCGACCTTACCGGTGATGTCGCTTGCGCCCAGCACAATGCCTGCAAGGTATACGGCCAAAAAGCCGTTGCCGCCCAGGTAGCTCGGCAGCGCGTAGGCGACGATGGCCACGGCGAACAAGAAGATGGTCTGCGCGCCTTCGGCCGTTGCGTGTGCGCGCTCAATCAGACGGCTGGATGTCCAGCCGATGGCAAGGCCCAACCCCACGCCCAGGATGATCTGCTTGGTCAGCAGCACGGGAATGTCGATATTGCCGCCCGCCGCGAGGGTCGCGAGCACGGCGGTGAGCATGTAGGCGACGGGGTCGTTGGAGCCCGATTCGACCTCGAGCAGCGAGTCGGTGCCGCCCCTCAGCGAAAGGCTGTGCTCGCGCAGAACGCTAAAGACGCTGGCCGCGTCGGTGGACGCCACGACCGATCCCAGCAGCAGGCCGCCGATCCAGTCGAAGCCCAGCACAAAGTGGGCGAACACGCCGGTGATGCCTGCGGTGATGACGACGCCGAGCGTGCTCAGCAGCACCGCCGGCGCGGCGACGGGCTTGGCGCGGTCTATGTTGGTGTTAAAGCCGCCGTAGAACATGATGAACAATAGCGCCGTGCTGCAGACGGTTTCGGTGAGTGCGTAGTCGCTAAAGTCGATATGCGCCGGGCCGTTGACGCCCAACAGCATGCCGAGCGCGATAAAGATAAGCAGGGTGGGGAAGGGGAGCTTTTTGCCGACGGGTTTGATGGTCAGGCACAAAATGATGACGAGGCCGATAAAAAGAAGGATCTGGTTCATGGATGGTGTCCGCTCCTGGGTGGTTGGCGTGGCACGGTTAGTTGTCTGCGGTTATTTGTACCCAAAGATGGTGGGTTTATGGGGTTGGATTGCGGGCGTGCGCGATATCGTCATAGACGGCTGCCGTCTTTGCCTCTGCTCGGAAACCCTTTCCAGCTTTATTGCAACGGAGTACAATGGGTAACGTTTAAGTTCAACTTGAAGTTTTAGTTGCGGCGCCGGGCTTTGGCCGCAATGCAAGGAGAGGCGTACCATGGCGATCTATGTGACATCTGATGCTCACGGGCACGTGCGTGCGCTTGACGAGGCCCTGTCTAAGATCTCGTTGACGTCCGACGACACGCTGTACGTGCTGGGCGACATGATCGATCGCGGGCCCGATCCGGTCGGCGTTATTAAGCTCGTGTGCTCGCTGCCCAACGCCCGTGTGCTCAAGGGCAATCACGAGCAGATCATGCTCGATGCCATCATTGGCCAGGATCCGCTCGATGCCGAGACCTGGGATATCAACGGTGGCTGGACGACGAGCGAGCAGCTCAACGACATGGAATTTGAGGCATACGAGGAGCTCGTGCGATGGATGGCCGCGCTGCCGCTCTACGCGGTGGCCGAGACCGAGGAGCGCCCGTATCTGCTGGTACATGCTGGAATCGAGATGAAGGCGGCGCGCGCGTTTTTACTTGAGCATGGCGTCGATTGTGCCGATGGCGTCGGAGCGGTGGGTGCCGATCGCGAGCTGCTGCAGCAGATGCTCGCGGTGCAGTCGTCCGATGACCTGCTGTGGATTCGTCACGGCTATTGGGATGCGCCGACGGGACTGCTTTCTGCCGAGGGCGAGGGTCCGGTCGTGGTGAGCGGCCACACGCCCACGGTGTCGCTTGGGCGCTATTGCGAGGTTGGCGGCCTGGCGGGGCTTGATGAGGAGTCGGGCCGCGGGCAGATTGTGCGCCTGGGTGGCGAGGATACCGCCGGCGTGCCCGATCGTATCGATATCGACTGCGCCGCCGCCACCGGCTCCGAGTTCGGCCGCGTCGGGATCCTGCGCCTGGATGATGGCGCGGAGTTCTACGCGAATATCAACCCAGGCGAATAATCGGTGCAAAGGGTAGCTAATTTGGGACGGAGCTTTTTTGACTACTTTCGGAGAATAGCGCCTTCTTGCTCGGTAAGCGCGAGAAATGAGGAACGTCTGCGTCCTCGGCAGTGCGAAAATGCTCGAAAAACCGTCGCAACGGAGTCAAACGACGTTGCGACGGTTCTTTTTTGGCTGCCCGCTGGCTAAGTGAGTAGACTTTTTTGGAAATGCCGAGCAGCCGGCAAATTTGCCTCAACAAAACCGCAGGTCACTGACTTGTGTTTTGCCGGTGTGGTCAGGGATTCGGCAAAAGTCTACTCACTTAGTTTTGCGTGTCGCAAATCGTCCGCAACGAGACCCCCCATTGCGCCAATTAGGCGCCGTACGGGTTGCGGTCGCGCTCGATGCGTTGGCGGATGTGGGCGTATTCGATAATCAGCAGCACCAGGAGTAGGGCCATGATGGCTAGGTAGCTCACCACGGCGCCCATCAGACCCAGCAGGTTGATCAGGATCACCGGCAGCACTACGCTTACGGCGAAGCAGATCAGGTAGATTTTGGTGACGTCGCCGGCATGGCGCAGCACCGTGATGATGGCGTAGAGAAAGTCGATGGCCGCGGTGACGCCGCCGGCGACAACCATCAGCAGTGCCAGCGTGCGGTAGCGCTCAAAATTGAGGCCGTACATGAAGCTCATGAGGGGAATACCGGGACCTGCCATAAATGCGGCGCACACGCTGGTGATGACCACGATCAGTGCCATAACGGCAACAATAATCAGGTCAAAGCGACGACGCTTGCGAGGATTAGCCCAAATGCTCGACAAACGCAGGAGCTGCGGTTTATAGATAAATCCAATGCTCAACAAAATAGCCTGCGCCGGAAAGAACAGGGCATTAAAGTACAGCTGATGCTTGTAGGCCAGCGTGCCTTCCATCACGAACTTGGGCATGCTCTCGATAAGGTTGAACAGGAACAGCGCGCCAAAAAGCGGGGCGCACTGGATAAACAGGTGACCGACCTCGCGCAGGCTCACGCGGCGCGATTTTTCGGTTTCGAGCAGGGCGAGCGGCGCGGTGACCAGAACGAGCGAGGCGATCGCGGTAACACCCATGGCCATGGCGGCGATGGGCATGCTGCGCGTGAGGAACAGTACCACGCTAAAGACCGCGATGACGCCGACGGATCGTAGCGTTTGGCTCATGCCGGCCAGGTAGAGTTTGTCGGCCTGCTGCAGGCGGCCCTCGTACACGTCGGCAATGCCGTCGATCACCTTATACAGGTAGACGCCCAGGCCGATTGTGGCCATCTGCGCATCGTAGCCGCGGGCGCTGCTGTATACCAGGCCGCATGCCAGCGCGAGCGCTCCGCAGATCCAGCGGTTGAGCTGGTAAGAGGCAAAGGACGTCTTTTCGTCGATGTCCGAGACCTGGAAATTGCGCACGCCGTAGTTGCACGCGATCATGATGAGCGTGCCGGTGACAAAGGCGATGGAGAATTTGCCAGCCTCCTCGGCGCCCACGAGCTGTGTGGACACGATGGTGAGCAACGGAAACGCCATGCCCCATACGGCGGTGCCCAGGGTATTCCAAAGGTAGTCGCGACGGGTGGCGTGATCTTCGTACTCGGCTTCTTGCGTGGAGAAGCCGCCGCCGTAGACGGCTCCGAGCAGGCGGTTCCACCAGGCATTGACCATGCGGTGGATGGGGCCGGGCTGGCGATCGCGCTCGCGGCGACGGCGTGTGGCCTGGCTGCTGTCGGGACCGCCGGCGTTACGCTGGCTTAGCTCCTGGATGCGCGCGAGCTCTTCGGCCGTGTGGGAGGCGGGGAACAGGCCGTTCTCGATGCGTCCGCCCTGGGCCCTTGCGGTGCCGCTGCCCGCTACGGCGGGGTCGGCGACGCCATTGCGGCGGGCGATGGCGCGGCGAATGCTATCGAGGGGCGTGATGCTCAAAGCGGAGTCCTTTCTATTGCTGCACTCTAGTATAGACGCGACGGTGTTCGTTCGTGTATTTGAACAGGTTGTTCGATAATTTCGGCGGCGCCATTCAGTAGCCGGCACTCGGGGACGTTCCTTATGTGCCGGCACTTTAGGAACGTCCCCGAGTGCCGGCATCCGGGGACGCTCCTTGGTTGTTGCCTGTTCAAGAGTGTCCCCAACGATTAGTCGTTTAAAAACGTCCATTACAGTCGAAATTGTCAGCCCGGGCCCGTCTCGGGCTA
>NZ_QSTX01000019.1:399-22759 GCF_003438785.1 Collinsella sp. OM06-18AC | reverse complement strand
GTAGCCCGAGACGGTCCCGGGCTGACAATTTCGACTGTAATGGACGTACTTAAATGAGTACCCATCGCTCAAGGTGGCACCTGGGGACGTTCCTTATGTGCCGGCACTTTGGGACACTCCTTGTCAAGGTTTTGTTCCATCGTGCGGGTTGCTATTTAACGTGCGACAATGCCGTGTGAAAATCGAAATGTCTCCTGGGGGCTATCTATGCTGTACGAGTTTTGTGCCGAGAACTTTGAGCGTGTGCCGGCGGCTATCGATGCCGGTGCTAAGCGCATCGAGTTGTGCGACAACCTTGCCGTCGGTGGTACCACGCCCTCGGCCGGCGTTATCAGCACTACGGTCAGCTATGCTCACGAGCATGACGCGCGAGTGATGTGCATGATTCGCCCGCGTGGCGGTGACTTTCACTACAACCAGGACGAGCTGCGCATGATGGAGATGGACTTGGGTCTTGCCGTGAGCGCCGGCGTTGACGGCCTGGTCTTTGGCTGCTGCAAGCCCTGTGCCGGCGGCTGGGCGCTCGACGAGCTCACCCTCGGCGCCCTCGTGATGGCTACGGGCTGCGCGACCGAGGAGTGCAAGCGCGGGGCCATCGATATCACCTTTCACATGGCCTTTGACCAGCTCTCGCTCGAGGCTCAGCTCGATGCCATTGACACACTCGCCGACTGCGGCATCACGCGCATCCTGACGCATGGTGGTGCTGCCGGAACGCCGATCGAGGACAACCTGGAGCACCTGTCGCGTCTTGTCGAGTATGCGGGCGACCGCCTGACCATTCTTCCCGGTGGCGGCATTTCCACGGCCAATCGCGATACCGTGGCGGCGGCACTGGGCGTCTCCGAACTCCATGGCACCAAGATCGTGCCGCTGGAGGTATAACCCGTGGCGCTGGTATTTGACGTTCAGCAGGCGAACGGTAAGCCCGACGACAACCGTCGTCCCGGCACCGCGTGCCCCTTTTGCGATACCGAGGAACTCGCCAATATCATCCGGCGCGACGGTGGCTGCATCTGGCTCGAGAATAAGTTTAAGACCTTGCGGGCCACTCGCCAGACCGTATTGATTGAGTCGTCCGACCACGACGCCGACCTGGTGACCTATGCGCCGGACGAGCTGCATCATGTTATGCGGTTTGCCCTGGATTGCTGGCAGCGGATGATTGACTCCCGACAGTATCGCAGCGTTCTCATGTACAAGAACAAGGGCCCACTTTCGGGCGGCAGTCTGGTCCATCCGCACATGCAGATTGTGGGTTTGGAGCAGGAAGACGGCTATGCTTCGCTGGCTTCCGCCAATTTCGAAGGCATCAATGTCTGGCAACAGGGGAGAATCTCGGTCAATATCTCAGCCGAACCGATCATGGGGTTCTTTGAGATCAACGTTTCAGCCCCGCAGGGAATCGCCGCCAGCGATGACGCACGAGACCAAGCCGAGGCGGACCTCTTTGCCGATGCGATCCAGGTAGCTCTGCGCTATATCCTAAACGAGCACCACGGTGGTCGCGCAGAGTCGTACAACTTGTTCTTCTATCACCTGGGCGGTCGGACCATTGCCAAGGCGCTGCCGCGTTGGGTGGTTTCGCCCTACTTTGTCGGCTATCGTTTGGCCCAAGTCAATGCCGAGACGACGCTCGATATCGATGCTGAGCGTCTGCGTGCGCATCTGGAAACGCTCGTATAGCAAGACTAACACCCGCGTAATGCGGACAGCCTAGCGCGCCATGGCGTCGCGGCCGGCTTCGACCCGCTTGCGCTGTTTGGTGCGCTCCTCGCAGGTTAGGCACTCAAAGAGATGCCCGATAATCGAGGCCAGCACCTGCTGAAACAGCGTGCCGCACATGACGGGGAACACGACCTCGCCCGGAAAGTACTGCGTGGCGATGACGGCACCCGAAGAGATGTTGCGCATGCCGCAGGTAAAGCACATGGTAGTCGTCTCGCTATATGGCAGATGCAGCGCACGTGCGACCAGAAAACCGACGACAAAGCCGCTGATGGCGAAGACCAAAATAAAGAGGGCGACTTCCAGGCGCACCGCGTTTATGTGCAGCACGTACTCGCTCATAGCGGTGGAGTTGGACGCGATGACGCCCATCATCATGAACTTGCAGGCGGGCGAGAGCACGGGAGAGAGTTTCTCGTGGCCCCAGCCGCGCGTGAGTTCATTGATGGCAATACCGAGCACAGCGGGGATGGCGATCATAAAGGCCATGTTCTGCATCATGCTCGGCACGTCGATCGAGACGGTGGCGCCCAGCAGGAGCTTGAGCGTAAGCGGAATCGTCACAGGTGAGATAACCGAGGACGTCAGGATGATGGTGAGCGCGAGCGGGCCGTTGCCGCCGAACATGCTGATCCACATAAAAGCGGTGACGGCCACGGGCACGCTGTATTCGAGCACAATGCCGCAGACAAGGTTGGGGTTGGAGCCAAAGAAGAGTGACCCCATGGCATACGCCGCGATGGGAATAAGCACCGCCGAGACGAGCAGCGCCAAGACTAGGTGCAACGGACGGCGGAACACCTCGGTTACCTGGTGAAAGGTGTTGCTGAGCGCACCCTGAAACGTCATAAAGGCAAACAAGGTGGGAACGATGGGCTTGAGTACGCCAATCTGTTGGGGAAAGAGCACGCCGAGTGCCACGCAAATCGGAACGATGACCTGCATGTGCCCCGCGAGAAACTTGCCCAGTCCAACCCATTGCTTCATATGCGCTTGTGACTCCCTTTGCCCGTGAACCCGTTTTGAATGGATATGCTAGACGCTCGCATGCGTCCGTGCGTCAGAAACGCTCGAATATTTCGAGGCTATTACCGGCATCGTTTACCGAAACCGCGGCGTGCTGCGGCGATTTGCGTCTGCTCTGCACGGTATAATAAATCCGTTCAACAGATCTGCCTGCCGAAGCGGGCATACACAGAGGACTCATCGCTATGAACCGTGAGAGGTATCGCGGCGACCTGCCCCTATCGGGGGTGGGCGCCTATGTCATCGCTTAAGACGACGCATCGCTGGGCGGTCGCTCAGCAAAACCCCGAGCTCGAAAAGGAGCTTTCGGCTGGCCTGGGCATTCCCGGGCTGGTGGCGCGTATTATGGTCGCGCACGGCATTACATCCATCGAAGAAGGTCAGCTGTTTTTGACGCCTTCGCTCGATCGCGACTGGGCCGACCCACTCATTATCCCGGGCATGTCGGTCGTTGCCGACCGCGTCGAGCGTGCTATTTGCAACCACGAGCACATTGCGGTCTTTGGCGATTTTGACGTTGACGGTATTACGTCGACCTGTCTGTTGACCGAGGCACTACGCACGTTTGGCGCCGATGTCACGCCGTTTATTCCGCATCGCTTTGACGAGGGCTACGGTCTTTCGCGCGCGGCGCTCGACCGCGTTAACGAGCTCGCTCGCCCTCAGCTGATCGTGACCGTCGATAACGGTATTGCCGCCAAGGAAGAAGTCTCCTATCTGGAGAGCCTGGGGATCGATTTGGTGGTCACGGACCATCACGAGCCCTCCGACCAGGTGCCGCAGGGCGTGCCCCTGACCGACCCCAAGCTCGAGGACGAGGGCCCCTCGCGCGAGCTTGCCGGTGCCGGCGTGGCACTCAAGCTGGTGCAGGTCCTGGGCGAGCGTTTGGGCAAGCCGTCGTATTGGCGTTCGCTGATCGAGGTCGCGGCGCTGGGCACCGTGTCCGACATGATGCCGCTCACGCCCGAGAATCGCGCACTGGTCGCCGAGGGCATCCAGCAGATGCGCGTGACGGCCCGTCCCGGCTATATCGCGCTTGCCGCACTTGCCAAGGCCGACCTTTCTACCATTACGGCCGACGGCCTGTCGTTTTCGCTCATCCCTCGTCTGAATGCTGCCGGCCGCATGGCTGATCCCAAGCTGGCGCTCGACCTGCTGCTTGCCCGTGATCCTATCGAAGCAAGTGCACTGGCAGCCGAGCTCGAGGAAATCAATCGCCAACGCCGTGAGATCGAGGCGGAGCTCACGCGCGATGCCATGGCGAAGGTCGAGGAGACTTATGACGGCGGGCGCGCAATCGTCGTGGGCGGCGAGGGCTGGCACGAGGGCGTCAAAGGCATCGTGGCGAGCCGCTTGACCAATCGCTATCACGTGCCGGCGCTGCTGTTCTCGATCGAGGACGGTATCGCGCGCGGCTCTGGTCGCTCGGTGGGCAAAGTTAACCTGTTTGACGCCGTCGAGCGTTGTTCCGACCTGCTGATTCGTCGCGGCGGACATGCCGGTGCGGTGGGTGTGACCATCGAGGCATCCAAGCTCGATGAGTTCCGCCGCCGCCTTTCCGCCGTGCTATCGGAGCTTTCCGCCGAGGACTTTGAAGACACCGACGAGGTCGCCGCCACCGTCGACCTTTCCGAGCTGAATATCGAGACCATCGAGCAGATCTCCCGTCTTGAGCCGTTTGGCCAGGGCAACAAGGTGCCGCTGCTGGCTGCCGAGGGCGTGACGATGTGCGACCGCGCCGTGGTGGGCAAAACCGGCGAGCACATGCGCTTTGTGGCGACCGATGGCGCCGCGAGTGTGCCGGCCATTATGTTCCGCGTGCCGCAAATCGATAAGCTCATCAACTGCGATAGCGCTGTCGACTTGGTGTTCGAGGCCGTTGCCGAGCATTGGCAGGGGCGTGTGAAGCCCAAGCTCATGATCAAGGATGTTCTGGTTCGCGATACCACGCTGCCCAGTGTCGATGATCCGGCATGCGAGCTTCGTCGTGGCGTGCAGCCGGCGGATTCCGGCCTGCGCCTGGAGTCGCGTAAGCGCGAGACGCTCGCCCAGCTTTCCTATACCGAGCTCACGCGCTCGCTTATCCATAGCTTTATCGGATCGAACCAGCCGCACCGCGCGCAGGTTGAGGCGCTCGATGCCTTGGCCGACCACCAGAGCGTCTTGGCCGTTATGGGAACGGGCCGCGGCAAGTCTCTCATCTTCCATGTACATGCTGCGCGCGAGGCTGTCCTTCGCGGACGTGCGAGCATCTTTGTCTATCCGCTGCGCGCGCTTGTTGCCGACCAGGCCTATCACCTCTCGTCGACGATGGCAGCGCTTGGCATTGGCGTTGGCGTGCTGACCGGCGAGACCGTGGAGGCCGCACGCGATGATGTGTTCGCCGGCCTAGCTTCGGGCCGCACCGGTATCGTGCTCACGACGCCCGAGTTCCTATCTATCCACCGTGACCGCTTCGCGCGTTCGGGCCGCATCGGCTTTGTCGTTATCGATGAGGCGCACCACGCCGGCCTTGCCAAGGGCGGCGACCGCAGCGCCCATCTCGACATGCCCGATATCCTCAAAGCCCTGGGCGACCCGGTTGTTATGGCTGCGACGGCCACCGCGACGGCTCCGGTCGTGGCCGAGCTTGCCCGCATGCTGCCGATTACTCGCACGGTGGTCGACGAGACGGTGCGCGAGAACCTGCAGCTCGAGGACGACCGCGACCTTGCGAGCCGCGAGAACCGTTTGGTGTCGATCGTGGCGACGGGGGAGAAGACCGTCATTTACGTCAATTCGCGCGACCAGTCTGTGGCGCTCGCCAAGACGTTGCGCAAGCGTGTGCCCGATTGCGCAACCCATATCGCGTTCTATAACGCGGGGCTTGCGCGCTCCGATCGCCGCCGCGTGGAGGAAGCATTCCGAGACGGAAGCCTCAGCTGCATCGTTTCGACCTCCGCCTTTGGCGAGGGTGTCAATCTGCCCGATATCCGCCATGTCGTGCTGTACCACATGCCGTTTGGCGCCATTGAGTTCAACCAGATGAGCGGGCGTGCCGGTCGTGACGGACAGCCCGCCGTGATCCACCTGCTCTATTCGTCGCGCGACGCCCGCATCAACGAGCGCCTGCTCGACTGCTACGCACCCGAGCGCGACGAACTCGTCACACTCTATCGTGCGCTGCAGACCATGTGGCGCTCCAACCGCGGTAAGACCGGGGATGATTCCTTTAGCGCGAGCGATATCGACATCGCGCAGATGTGCCTTGCCATCGATGCTCGCACGCCGGTCGACGAGCGCTCGGTGGAGAGTGGCCTGGGAATCTTCGAAGAGCTTGGTTTCTGTCGCGTTTCGGGGTTTGACGACACCCGTCGCATCGCGATGGCCGAAAACCCCGGCCGTGTGCAATTGAGCAGGTCAATTCGCTATTTGGAGGGGTTGCGTTCGCGCATGGAGTTCTCGGCTTTCCGGAGTTGGGCGCTCGATTCGTGCGCTTCTGATATGCTAGCCAAAGTTAACCGCCCGATCGTACCGCGGGCCTAGGGGAAGGGGACCTCGATGGATGCCGCAGCCCGTACCGCCCATGATTCCACCCTCCAGCCGTTCTCGGAGATGGAGCACTATAAGCATGCCGATGAGCTGCCGCCCGAGATTATGGCGGACAGCTACGACAAGCTGGAGCGCCTGTGCCTCAAATATATGAATGAGGACGACTTTTCTAAGGTGGAGCAGGCCTATTGCTTTGCTGCCGAGAAGCACTGCAACCAAAAGCGCCGCTCGGGTGAGATGTACATCAACCATCCCGTCGAGGTGGCCATCATTTTGGCCGATCTCAAGATGGACTGCGATGTGGTGTGCGCCGCGCTGCTGCACGATACCGTCGAGGATACCGAGACCTCGCTTGCTGATGTTTCCGGCCTGTTTGGCGATACGGTGGCCGAGCTCGTCGATGGCGTGACCAAGCTCACCAACATCGAAGTCGACAGCATGGACGAGAAACAGGCCCTCACGCTGCGCAAGATGTTCCTCGCCATGTCCAAGGACATCCGCGTCATCATCGTTAAGCTTGCCGACCGTCTGCACAACATGCGAACGCTGGCAGCCCTGCGCGAGGATCGTCGCCTGTTTAAGGCGCGCGAGACCATGGACGTGTACGCGCCCTTGGCCGACCGCCTGGGCATGAGCTCTATTAAGTGGGAACTCGAGGACCTGTCCTTCTTCTACCTGGAGCCCGATGCCTACCAGCGCATCGCGCGCATGGTGGCTGAGTCGCGCGAGGTCCGCGAGCGCTACCTTGCCGAGACCATCAAGACGCTTACCGATGAGCTCAACCGCATTGGTCTAGAGGACTTCCAGATCAACGGCCGTTCCAAGCACTATTGGTCCATCTACCAAAAGATGAAGCGCAAGGGCAAGGAATTCTCCGAGATCTACGACCTGGTGGCACTGCGCGTCATCACGCATTCGGTGCGCGATTGCTACTCCACGCTCGGTGCGGTGCATACGCTGTGGCACCCCATGCCCGGGCGCTTTAAAGACTATATCGCCATGCCCAAGGTCAATAACTACCAGTCGCTCCACACGACGGTTATCGGCCCCACGGCTCGTCCGCTCGAGATTCAGATTCGTACCTACGAGATGCACGAGCAGGCCGAGTACGGTATTGCCGCCCACTGGCTCTATAAGAAGTCGGGCGGATCGTCTGCGTCTAAGACCAATGATGCCCAGCGTCTGGACGACCAGATTAACTGGCTCAAACATTCGCTCGATTGGGCTGCGTCTGATGAGATCACCGACGCCAAGGAATACCTGCATTCGCTGAAGGTCGATCTGTTCGATCAGGAGATCTTCGTCTTTACGCCCAAGGGCGAGGTCATGGCGCTTCGTGCCGGCTCCACGCCGCTCGACTTTGCCTATGCCGTTCACACCGAGGTGGGCAACCACTGCGTCGGCGCTAAGATCAACGGTGCGGTGGCCCCGCTCACGCACGAGATCAAGACGGGCGATCGCGTTGAAATCCTGACCAACAAGAGTTCCAAGCCGTCGCGCGATTGGCTCAAGATCGTTAAGACACCTTCCGCCAAGTCAAAGATCCGCCGCTATTTTGCCGCTGCGACCAAGGACGACGACGCTGCTGCTGGTCGCGATATGCTGGCCAAGGACCTGCGTAAGCGCGGGTATGGCATTTCTACGCCGCGTTCGACGCGTGCGCTCAACGCCGTGGCGGAGCAGTTTAACTTCAAGCAGCTCGAGGACCTGTTTGCCGCCGTCGGCGCCGGCAAGGTTGCCCCGCGCGCTGTGGGCAATAAGGTCGAGCAAATCTTGGACCCCAAGCCCGAGGAAAAGCTCACCAAGGCCGAGGCTATCGCCGAGGTCGTGAAGCAGCCTGCTCGCGGCTCCAACCGCAAGCCGCAAAAGCGCGGCAAGAGCGCCAGTAACGGCATTATCGTCAAGGGCGAGAGCAACAGCGGCCTACTGGTCCGTCTGGCTCATTGCTGCAACCCCGTGACGGGCGACGACATCGTCGGCTTCATCACGCGCGGTCGTGGCGTTTCGGTGCATCGCGCCAACTGTCCCAACGTCAAGGGTCTTATGGAGCATCCCGAGCGCATGATCGACGTGGAGTGGGACGGCGCTGCCGACACCCTCTTCCAGGTCGAGATCGTGGTCGAGTGCCTGGACCGCATGGGCCTTCTCAAGGATGTCACCATTGCCATTGGCGATGCGGGCGGCAATATCCTTTCTGCCGCCACGTCGACCAACCGCGAGGGTATTGCGACCCTGCGCTTTATGGTCGAGATCTCGGACGCGAGTGGTCTGGATCCGCTGCTGGCCTCCATCAGCAGCGTTGACTCGGTCTACGACGCGCGCCGCCTGATGCCCGGTGAGGGTGGAGCCCAGCTTAAGCGCCGCGTTTAGTCGCGACGAACGTGCCACATTATCGATATTCGCTACGCTCGAGGCATCGTTTGATGCCTCGAGTTCTATAGAGAGGAGAGGGACATGAGTGCTGTGTCCTTGGATTTAACTCCCAAGGGATCGGTCGAGATTGAGACGCTCGTAAACGGTCCCATTCAGACCAATAGCTATGCTGTTATTTCGGACAATGAGTGCGTGATTATCGACCCCGCATGGGAAGGCGAGCGTTTGGTGGAACATATTCGAGCCGAGCATCCCGATGTGCAGGTGCTCGGCGCCATTTGCACGCACGGTCACGCCGACCATGTTGGCGGTGTCGCTGGAGTTCGGGCCGCCGTTGGCGCCGACGCCCTGTACGGGCTGTGTGGCAAGGACGCAGCAGTGCCGCATGCGAATATCGAGGAGCAGCGAGCGATGTGGGGCATCGAGACGCCCGATCCAGGTGAGCCGACGCGGCTGCTTGCCGAGGGCGACACCATTGAGCTGGGCGACATTTGCCTGCAGGTAATTGAGGTGCCCGGGCATACGCCGGGCGGGATCGTCTTGTTCGCCGCCACCGAGCAGGGGAACATTGCCTTTGTGGGCGACACCCTATTCCCGGACAGCCACGGCCGCACCGATCTTGCCGGTGGCGACGAGGCAGCGATTCTGCGCTCGCTCTCCAAGCTCGCCCACATGCTTCCACCCGATACCGTTTGTTTGACTGGCCACGGTCCCTCGACCACTATGGCGCGTGAACTCATGTGCAACCCGTTCATGCGCTAGACAGTTTCCGTTTCCACCCAAGAGACTTCCGACTTCTGGGGAAATCGAGATTGTGGAACACCTTTCATAAACCTTGTATCTTTCTAATTGTCGGATAGATACGGGGAGGTGAAACGCTGGTGTTAGATTCACAGGTTCAAAAAGTACTTGACTACATAGAGGCTAATCACGATGTTTCGCCCGCTCGTCTTTGCGAAGAGTTTGGCGTGAGCGATCGCACGATTCGTACTTATGTCAAGAAGCTCAACGCTGTCCTCGAGCCTCAGGCCCATATCCATAAACACCGTGGCGGGGGTTATACCCTCAATATCAGCGATTGCGACGCATACCGCTCGATCAAGGACGATGCATCCAATGGGGGTCTCAAGTCAATTCCCTCTACGAGCGAGGGACGCGTTGAGTACTTGCTGAACGACCTGTTGAGTCGCGTCGACTGGATCACCCTGGACGATCTTTCGGAGATCCTCTATGTATCCCGCAATGCTATTTCAGGCGATCTCAAGCGGGTTGAGGCACAGCTGGCCAAGTTCGATCTCAAGCTTGAACGGCGTCCTCATTACGGGATTCGCGTGAGCGGCTCGGAGATGTCGCGTCGCCTCTGCTTGGCAAGCATTACGCTCGACAAGCTTGCAGAGCATCGTGAGAGCGATTCTCAGAACCAGGTGACCCTCGACACGATTGCCACCTGTGTGAATGAGGTCATTGCCGAGGAAGGCTTCCAAATCAACTCAGCGGCCTATCAAAACTTGCTGGTTCATATCGCGGTCGCCATTTGGCGAATCCGCGAGCAGTGCTACGTCCCGCTCGAAGCCGAACATATTGAGAAGCTGCGTACAGCGCGCGAGTTTGCGGTGGCCGGTTGTGTGGCTTTGCGTATCGAGAAAGCTTTCGACATTCGGCTCCCAGAGGAGGAGGTTGCCTACATCGCCATTCACCTTGCGGGAAAGCAATCTCTGTATGCTAGTTCCGACGGTGCAGATGAAGGTCTCGTAATTTCCGACGAGGTTTGGGATGTGGTCACTGAGATGCTCGAGTGCATCTGGGATTCCTATCACTTTGATTTTCGCGGCGATCTTGAGCTCCGCATGAACCTCGCGCGTCATATCGTTCCGCTTGCCGTGCGTCTCAAATATCGCATGCATATCGATAATCCGCTGCTTGCCGATATCAAGGAGAGATTCGCGCTCGCGTATTCGATGGCACTCGATTCGTCGGTCATCCTTGCCGAGCACTACGGTAGTCGTCTTTCGGATGACGAGATCGGCTATATCGCACTCGCCTTCGCCTTGGCGCTTGAGCGCCAGAAGAGCGAGGTCCCGCGTAAGAATATCCTCGTAGTGTGCGCGAGCGGACAGGGAAGCGCCAAGCTCCTTGAGTACCGATACCGCCAAGAGTTCGGTGCTCTCGTGGACAAGATTGTGACCTGCGATGCCTCCCATGTCGACAGTATTGATATGACGGGTATCGATTACGTTTTTACCACGGTGCCCCTGCATCGAGCGCTTCCGGTGCCCGTGCGCGAGGTGAGCTTCTTTCTCGATGCCGATGATATGCACGATGTTCGTGAGATTCTTGCCGGTGCAAATGTTACCGGTGACCTTGCACCTTATTTTTCGGCTGACCTTTTTGTCTCCGATATGGTCGCTGCAGACAAGAACGAGGTCATCTCAATTCTATGCGAGCAGGTCGCCGCCATGCGTAACGTGTCTGACGAGTTTAAGCAGCTGGTCATGCGTCGCGAGGAACTCGCGCAGACGAGTTTTGGCAATCAGGTCGCCATGCCCCATTCGGTCAAGGCCGTGACGGACGAGACGTTTGTTTGCGTTGGACTGCTGCGCGAGCCGGTCGAATGGAACGGGCAAGCGGTGCGGGCGGTCTTTCTAGTATCAGTCTCAAAGGCTAAGGACAAGAAGCTTGACCGTTTCTACCGCAGTATGGCCAAGATGCTTACCAGCAAAGAGGCTATCCAGGAGCTTGTCGACAACCAACGATGGGAGACCGTCGTCAAGCTTTTGAATATGTATGGAAAAACAGACAACAACGAGTAGAAGGAGACACCGATGGACGAGAGCAAATATGAAAATGCCCTTCAAATCATCCTGCATGCGGGCAACGCCAAGTCCGCCGCGCTCATGGCAATCGACGCCGCCCATGATGGCGATTTCGAAGAGGCCGAGAAACAGCTCGCCGAGGCGCAGTCCGAGATGAGCGCTGCCCACAAGATGCAGTTCGAGCTCACTCAGGCTGAAGCGAACGGCAATACCGTCGATATCAACATCATCTTGATCCATGCCGAAGACCATCTGACGATGGCCATCATGGCGAGTGATTTTGCCGAGCGCTTTATCGAGCTTTATCGCGATAAGTACGAGGGCAAGTAGCCCTAAAATACCGAGTTTGGTCAATCGGGCGCCCAAGATGAGCGCTTTTGAAAGGAGTCCGTTATGAACATCATGTTGGCTTGCTGTGCTGGTATGAGCACCTCGCTCGTTGTGAGCAAGATGGAGGAGGCCGCTAAGGCCCAGGGCAAGGATGATTACAAGATTTGGGCCGTCGAGCAAGGCCAGGTTGCCGAGGAACTCGGAAACTTTGACGTTTTGCTGCTTGGCCCGCAGGTCCGCCATCTTCAGCGCAAGCTCACCAAAGTCGTTGACGGCAAAGCTCCCGTTGCCGTAATCGATCCGGTTGCCTACGGCAGCTGCGATGGCGCCAAGGTCCTCAAGCAGGCGGAGGACCTGGTCGCCAAGGCATAAGGGCTCAATAGCCCAAAATCGCCGCTGTGCGACTAGCACTCGACAGCGGTCTACATCCGAAAGCACGTCATTAACTTTCGAAAGCAGGTACATCATATGGCTTTCTCCGAGAAATTCGAAGATGTGATGATGGTTGTCGCAGAAAAAGTAGGCGACAACGTATATCTCTCCGCAATTAAGGATGCCTTTACCGCGTTTATGCCCTTCGTTATCGTGGGTTCTATGGGCACGCTGCTCAAGACGTTGGTCTCTTCCACCACGACGGGGCTTGCACAATGGGTGCCCGCGCTCGCGGGGCTTGAGCCGGCATTTTCCGCTATCAACTACTGCACCATGTCCTTCATGACGGTGCCCATCACCTTCCTGATTGGCCTTTACCTGGCCCGTGCCAAGAAGGCTCCGGAGTATCCGACGGCGCTCGTCTCCGTGGCGGCCTACATCTCCATGATTTGCACCTCCATCAAGGTCGACGGTGCCGGCACGGCTCTCGAGGCTCCGGTGTCTGGTCTTCTTACCACTCAGATGGGCGCTCAGGGTCTTTTTGTCGGCATGATCACGGCCGTTGTGTTCGGTTCGCTTTTCTGCTGGCTCTCTAAGATCGACCAGATCAAGATCAAGATGCCTCCTTCGGTTCCCTCTGGTATCTCCCAGTCCTTCAACGTTATGATCCCGGTCTTTATTGTCCTCGTCGTGAGCGCTATCTTCGGCCTTGGCTTCCAGGCCCTTACCGGCTCCTATATCAACGATTGGATCTACGGCCTTATGCAGGCTCCGCTCGAGGCGGCCTTCAAGACTCCGGCTGGCGTTGTCATCATCGTTGTCGTGTCCCAGCTCTTCTGGGTTCTCGGTATCCATGGCGGTCTCATTGTTTCCCCGGTGCGCAACCCCATGTTCAATGCTGCAATCGCCGCCAACACCGCCGCCCTTGCCGCTGGCACCATGCCCGATTCTCCGTTCACCATGGGTTTTTGGAACTGCTTCGTTGCTCCCGGTGGCGCCGGTATGACCCTCTGCCTCATCATCGCTATTTTCCTGTGCTCCAAGCGCGATGAGGAAAAGGCTATCGCCAAGCTCGGTTTCCTGCCTGGCATCTGCGGCATCTCCGAGCCCGTCGTCTTCGGTATCCCTCTGGTCTTGAACCCGATCTACGCGATTCCGTTTGCCTTTGGTTCCGGTATCTGCGTCGCCATCGCCATGTTCGCCACCTCTATCGGCTTCCTTCCCTGCAACACCGTTGACGTGCCCTTTGGTGTGCCCATCCTGCTTAATGCCTTTGTTGGCCATGGCTGGCAGGGTGTTGTGGTCCAGGTCGTCGAGCTCGTCGTGGGCGTCCTTATCTGGATCCCCTTCGTCCTCGCCAACAGCAAGCTGGCCAAGAAGGAGCAGGAAGAGGCTGCTCAGGCCTAATGGCTACACCTATCGGCTGTCCGATAATATGCCTGTAACTTCGAGGGGCGCGGTGCACGGGAGCGCCGTGCCCCTCTTTTTAGCTAAGGAGATAACTATGAGCTACGTGTTCCCCGAAGGCTTTTTGTGGGGCGGTGCCACTGCCGCCAACCAGTGCGAGGGTGCTTGGGATGTGGATGGCAAGGGCCTTTCGGTCGCCGACTGCACCACCTATAAGCCCAAGGTCGACAAAAAGGACTACGCGGCCCTTCACGGCATCACTGACGAACAGATCAAGGAGGCCGAGGCTTCGACCGATATCCACGTGTACCCCAAGCGTCACGGCATCGACTTCTTTCATCGCTACAAGGAGGACATTGCGCTTTTCCAGGAGATGGGCTTCAAGACGCTGCGCGTATCCATCCAGTGGACTCGCCTGTTCCCCACGGGTACAGAGGAAGAGCCGCTCCAGGCCGGCATCGACTACTACCGCGACCTGTTCCGCACCATGAAGGATGCGGGCATTGAGCCACTTGTGACGCTTCACCACTACGAGATGCCGCTCTATTTGGCAAACCACTACGATGGTTGGGGCAAGCGCGAAGTCATCGACTTCTTCTTGCGCTTCTGCGAAGTCTGCTTCCGCGAGTTTGGAAAGTACGTTACCTATTGGCTCACATTCAATGAGATCGACTCTGTGTTCCGCCACCCCTGGACCACGATCGGCGTTTGCACCGAGCGTTATCCCGAGGATAAGCGCGAGGAGCTTATCTACCAGTGCGTGCACAATCAGTTTGTGGCGAGCGCCCTTGCCACCAAGATGCTGCACGAGATGGTTCCCGGTGCTCAGATGGGCTGCATGGTCACGCGCACCCTCACCTATCCCGAGAACTGCAATCCCAAAAACATGCTGCTTGCGCAGAAGGACAACCGCGATAACTACTTCTATAGCGATGTCCAGGTACTTGGCGAGTATCCGCAGCATGTGCTCAACTATTGGAAGCGCAAGGGCATCCACGTCGAGTTCGGCATGGGTGACGAGGCCATTCTCAAGCAGTATCCGGTCGACTTCGTCTCGTTTTCTTATTACATGTCGATGGTTGACTCCATTGATGCGGACAAGCGCGAGAAAGTCGGAGGAAACCTTGCTACCGGCGTCAAGAACCCCTTCCTGCCCATTTCTGACTGGGGTTGGCAGGTCGACCCCGATGGCCTCACCTACGCGTTGATCGATATGCAGGACCGCTACCATAAGCCGCTCTTTATCGTCGAGAACGGTCTTGGCGCCTACGATAAGGTCAACGAAGACGGCACGATTGACGATGACTATCGCATCGACTACTTCCGTGAGCACATTAAGGCCATCGGCGCTGCTATCGAGGAAGGTGTCGACGTGATGGGCTATACCCCGTGGGGGTGCATCGACCTGGTCTCGATGTCGACGTGCGAAATGGACAAACGGTACGGCTTTATCTATGTTGACCTCGACAATGAGGGCAACGGTACCTATGCACGCTCTAAGAAGAAGAGCTTCGATTGGTACCAGAAGGTTATCGCCACCAACGGTGCTGACCTCGACTAGCTTTCATTCAACAAGTGTGAGGGCCGTCGCGATGACGGCCCGTTTCCTATAGAAAAGAGGACGACCATGGGTGTTTTTCCAAAAGACTTTCTTTGGGGCGGCGCGACTGCTGCCAATCAGTTCGAGGGAGCCTGGGACGTAGACGGCAAGGGTCCGAGTTGCATGGATATGGCCACTAACGGCAACCATCACCACCCGCGCGAGATCACGCCCGAGCTCGACCCCAACAAGCTCTATCCCTGTCACGATGGTGTCGATTTCTACCATCACTACAAAGAGGACATCGCCTTGCTCGCCGAGATGGGATTCAAGGTCTTTCGTTTCTCGATGAACTGGCCTCGCGTCTTCCCAACGGGATTCGAAGATGAGCCCAACGCGGCTGGCCTTGCGTTTTACGATTGCGTGATGGACGAGTGCCATAAGTACGGCATCGAACCGCTCGTGACGCTGAGTCATTACGAGATGCCTTTTGCCATGTGCCAGAAAGTCGATGGCTGGGCTTCGCGCGAGGCTATTGACTGCTACGTGAAGTATGCCAAGACCGTCATGGAGCATTTCAAGGGCAAGTGTCGCTACTGGCTCACGTTCAACGAGATCAATTGCGGCATGATGTCCCTTGGCAACTACATGAGTCTCGGCATTCTGAATCCGGGCTCCTTTGACCTTCGCCATCAGAAAGATGACCCGCAGAAGCGTTTGCAGGCGCTGCACCATCAGTTTGTCGCAAGTGCTCTTGCGGTCAAGGCGGGGCACGAGATCGACCCCGACAACAAGATGGGTTGTATGATTGCCTACATGCTGGCCTATCCGCTCACGCCCAATCCTGCGGACGTCGAGCTTGCCCGCGAGCGTAACCAGTATCGCAACTACTACTGTTCAGATGTCCAAGTGCGCGGCGAGTACCCCTACTTTGCCCAGCGCATCTGGGACGAGGAGGGCGTGACGCTCGATATCACCGACGAGGACCGTAAGATTCTCAAAGAGGGTACGGTCGATTTCTATACGCACAGCTACTATCAGAGCCAGTGCGCAAGCACTGACCCTGCCGAGGAGACGAGCGGTAACCTTCTCGGGGGCGCCAAGAATCCTTACCTCAAGGAGACTGCATGGGAGTGGCCAATCGACCCTATGGGTCTGCGTATCATGCTCAACCAGGTGTACGAGCGCTATCAAATTCCCATTATGGTGGTTGAGAACGGCCTCGGCTGCTGCGACGAGGTCAATCCGGATGGATCCATCGACGACGACTATCGTATCGAGTACTTGCGCGATCACATCAAGGCCATGGCCGAGGCCATCAAGGATGGTGTTGAGGTCTGGGGCTACACGCCTTGGGGCTGCATCGACCTGGTGAGCAATGCCGATGGAGAGATGGCCAAGCGCTACGGGTTTGTTTATGTCGATAAGCACGATGACGGCACCGGTACTATGGAGCGCTCGCGTAAAAAGAGCTTCTACTGGTACAAGAAGGTTATTGAGACCAACGGCGAGGAGCTGTAATGGGAGGAGCGGTTGCCGCGCTTATCAGTCAGATCGTCATCATGTTTATCCTGATGGCGATCGGCTATTTTCTCTACCGCATGAAGATTATCGACCGCAAGGGCACGAGCCAGATGGCCAATGTGGTCATCTATGTGGCGTATCCCTGCATTACGCTGAGAACCCTTATGGTCGACTTCGAACCCAACATGATCCGCGACGCGGGATTTTGCTTTGTGCTTACCGTTGTGGTCACACTAATTTCGATTCCGCTCACGCGTCTGTTTTTTAAAAAGGAGGATGGTGTCGCCCGTTACGGTGCCATCTTCTCCAACAGCGGCTTTATCGGGGTTCCCATTGTTATGGGCGTGTTCGGGTCCGAGTACGTCTTCTACCTCTCCATCGGAGTCTCATGCCTCACGTTTTTCATTTGGACGTATGGCGTATGGTTGGTTTCGGGTGATAAGAGCCAGATGTCCTTTAAGAACTGCATTACTAACCCCAATCTCATCATGATCTTGATTGGTCTTGTTTGCTTTTTCTTTTCAATCCATCCGCCCGCGTTGATGGCGACGATTCTCGATGACCTGGGTGCGCTCAATACGGGCCTTGTGATGCTTGTGCTTGGTGCCTATTTGGCGCAGAGCGATATGCGCGCTGTCGTTACGAGCAAAAAGGCCTATCTCGTTAGCTTGGTGAGACTCGTCATCATCCCGGCGATCGTTGTTGGCATATTGGCGCTCTTCCCGTGGATTGATGCCAAGGTTCGCCTCACGATGCTTATCGCTCTCGGTGCACCTGTCGCATCGTTCGCGGCCATCTTGTCCGAGAAATACGGCGGCAACTATAAGTTTGGAATCGGTTTGGTGACGCTGTCCACGATTCTGTCGCTCGTCGCCATGCCCATCATGCTTGAGCTCGCGTCTTTGGTGATCGTATAGCTGGTTGGTATTTGGGGGGTTGACAATAACGTCAACCCCCCAAACTCGTCAACGGCCGTTCTGAGGCGGCAGGCGGTATAAAAAATCGCTAAAGTACCCATATTCGTGAACAAACGAACGTTTATCTTGGGTATGCCGTGGTAAAATCTCAGGCGTTATCGGAGCAACCTTACAGGAGGTTTCTTTTATGCTCGTCAACGCAGCAGACATGCTCAAGAAGGCCGAGGCCGGCAAGTACGCTCTCGGTGCCTTCAACACCAACAACCTCGAGTGGACCCTGGCTATTCTCCAGGCCGCCGAGGAGGCCAAGTCTCCGCTGATCCTTCAGTGCACCGCTGGTGCCGCTAAGTGGATGGGCGGTTTCAAGGTCTGCGCCGACATGGTTAAGGCTGCCGTCGAGGCCACGGGCGTTACCGTTCCCGTCGCCCTTCACCTCGATCACGGTTCTTACGAGGACTGCTTCAAGTGCATCGAGGCCGGCTTCACGTCCATCATGTATGACGGCTCTCACGAGGAGACCTTCCAGCTTAACCTCGACCGCACCAAGGAGCTCGTTGAGCTTGCCCACTCCAAGGGCATGTCCATCGAGGCCGAGGTCGGCGGTATCGGCGGCACCGAGGACGGCGTGACCTCCAACGGCGAGCTCGCTGACCCCGCTGAGTGCAAGCAGATTGCTGACCTGGGCGTCGACTTCCTCGCCTGCGGTATCGGCAACATCCACGGCGTGTATCCCGCCGACTGGGCTGGCCTTTCCTTCGAGCGTCTGGGCGAGATCAAGGCCGAGACCGGCGACCTGCCCCTCGTTCTGCACGGTGGCACCGGCATCCCCGAGGATCAGATCAAGAAGGCCATTTCCCTGGGTATCTCCAAGATCAACGTCAACACCGACCTGCAGCTCGTCTTCGCCAAGGGCGTTCGCGAGTACATCGAGGCTGGCAAGGATCAGCAGGGCAAGGGCTTTGACCCCCGCAAGCTCCTCAAGCCTGGTCGCGACAACATCGTTGCCCGCACCAAGGAGCTCATGGAGGAGTTTGGCTCCGTCAACAAGGCGTAAGTAGCGGTTTAACTTTCCCGCCGGAGGCCCCGTTTCCCCTACGCTGTTTCCCTCGCGCTCACCTGGCTTCGCCAGAAGTCGCGCGACGGAATCAGCTCCGGGGAAACGGGGCCTCCTTTGTTAACTCGCTGCAGGGTTACTGGGCTGAATTCATTTTTAGACTCCGCTCGGCGGTGTTGATGGCTCCCTTGTTGGGGCTTTCTTTTTATCTCGCTACAATGTGCTTCATGGGTTCTAATGACTTGGAGTTTGGTATGGCTGTTATTAATGTGCTGCCTTCGGATGGGAAGGTTATTGACGAGGGTCCTGTTGGCTGCTCTGCTGATGTTCGCTGTGATGATTTTCGCCATCTCGATATTGGACTGCCACCCGAGATTCTTCGTCTTAAGGATGCCGGGTATTTGACGCAGGCTGTTGCTGCCTGCGATCGCCTTTTGGAGCAGAACCCTGAGCCTTCGCTGGCTGCTTGTGTTCGTGCAGAGCGGTATCGCATGCTCGAGACGCCGCTTCATTTTTCGGTGTCGCGTGATCGGGCCATTGCGATGATTCGCGAGGAGTGGCCTGAGTTTACCGAGGAGCAGTTTGACGATCTGATTGACCGTAAGCGTATTGACTGGCGCTTTATCGATGGCGAGCTGTTCGTTCTCGACAACTTCCTCGATTCGCTTCGCGTATATCCCAAAGAGGTCCCCGGCATGCGTCCCGATCCTACGGACGGAATTGCACTGCGCAACGAGATGCTCAAGGAGATGGAGTCGCAAAACGGATTGGCTCGCGTCATTACGCTTAAAGCGTCTGTGTCTGTCCCCGGCGCTCTAGAGGGGGAGACCGTTCGCGCTTGGCTTCCCGTTGCCGCCACCTGCCGCCAGCAGTCTCGGGTCGAGATTCTCGACATGACGCCGGAGGGTGCTGTTGCTCCCGCGAACGCTTCGGCACGTACCGCCTCGTGGTCTTCTTCGAGTGAACGCTCATTCTCGGTGACCTATCGTTATCACATCGATGCTGCTTATTGTGATGTCTACGGTGGCACACTTCCGGTTCATCCGCGTATGGACGCGCCTCTGCCCGAGGATATTTCCGAGGACCGTCCGCACATTGCATTCACGCCGTATCTGCTGCAGCTGACGGCCGGTGTTGTTGACGGACTCGAGGATCCGCTCGATCGCGCCCGTGCTATCTATGATTACCTGACGCAGCATATCGACTATCGCTATCAGCCGCCGTACTTGCTTTTGGGATCTATTGCCGATGACTGCGCGCATTCGCTCCGCGGCGATTGCGGCGTTATGGCGCTCACGTTTATCACCATGTGCCGTATCGCGGGCGTGCCTGCCCGTTGGCAGAGCGGCCTGTATGTTGCGCCCGATTCGGTGGGGTCGCACGACTGGGCAGAGTTCTATACGCCGCAGACCGGTTGGCTCAACGCCGACGTGTCATTTGGATCTTCTGCTCGCAGGATGGGGGAGGAGTGGCGCCGCCGTCACTACTTTGGCAATCTCGACCCGTGGCGTATGGTGGCCAACAATCGATTCCAGGCAGAGTTTGAGCCTTCTTTCGACGGCATGCGCGAGGACCCTTACGATAACCAGATGGGTGAGGCTTCGGTCGACGGTCGCGGATGCCGTCGGCGCGAGATGCTCCGCACGGTCGAACTCATCGAAATGCTCGAAGTTCCATTTTCGGACTAATCGGTAGAAAGCTGTGATAAACTAACTCACGCATTGCGTGCCCGAGTGGCGGAATTGGCAGACGCAGTGGACTCAAAATCCACCGTTGGCAACAACGTGCGAGTTCGAGTCTCGCCTCGGGCACCATACATGCAAGTGAGCGTTCAAGGGGGTTGCGGTCCCCTTTTTCGTGCCGAACTCGCGTGAGCGCGCGAAGTGTTAAGCAAACAGGCCTGTGGCCTGTTTGTAGCGGAGCGTGGCGAGGGCGCCACGCGCCCGAAGCCCGGGGCTTCGCGAAGCGAAGGCCCTTCGAGTCTCGCCTCGGGCACCATTCATGCAAGCGAGTGTTCAAGGGGGTCAAGGTCCCTTTTTCGTGTACGTAATGTGATAACGCGCTGTACGTGTTATTATTCGCAAGGCGTTGTTCCCGCAATGCCCTAAAGAGGAACCTGAGGGTTCCCACCTTTTGGCGCCAATGAGCAGCTGACTGGTCATACAACTTAGATTCCCTTCCTCAAATCGAGGAAGTCTATGTGTACGACCTGGTTGCTGAGAAGCGCCGGGTTATTTTTTTATGAATGGAGGTAGGGAAAATAGCTAAGTCTGATGACACCCGCATCAACGACGAGATCACTGCATCTTCGTGTCGTTTGATTGGCGTCGATGGCTCTCAGCTCGGCCTGTTCGCCATCCGCGATGCCCAGCGCGTCGCCGACGATCAGGGTCTCGACCTGGTCGAGATCGCTCCCAACGCGGAGCCGCCGGTCTGCAAGGTCATGGACTACGGTAAGTTCAAGTACCAGCAGGCCATGAAGGCCAAGGCTGCTCGTAAGAACCAGTCCAAGGTCGAGGTCAAGGAAATGAAGTTCCGACCCAAGATCGACGTTGGCGACTACGAGACCAAGAAGGGCCACGTTCTGCGTTTCCTCAAGAAGGGCGCACGCGTTAAGATCACCATCATGTTCCGCGGCCGTGAGATGGCTCACCCGGAGCAGGGCCTTAACGTTCTCGAGCGTCTCGCCGAGGATCTCAAGCCTTACGCTACGGTCGAGTCCAAGCCTAAGATGGAAGGCCGTAACATGCTTATGCTGCTCGCCCCGATTAAGGGCGCCTTCGATGAGGATAAAGCGGCAAGCGATAGCAAGTAACTAGTGTTCTGTAACCGATTAAGGAGTATTTCATGCCTAAGATGAAGTCCCACAGCGGCACCAAGAAGCGTTTCCGCAAGACTGGTACCGGCAAGCTTATGCGCGCCAAGGCTTTCAAGAGCCACATCCTGAGCAAGAAGTCCACCAAGCGTAAGCGTGGCTTCCGTCAGGAGACCGAGATCGCCGCTGCCGACCGCAAGGTCATCAAGTCGCGTCTCGCCTAAGTTCGCGTTCCCGTTTTTCGTTTTACCGTCTAGGAGTTGATAGAACATGGCACGTATTAAGCGCGCTGTTGCCGCCAAGAAGAAGCGCCGTACCGTTATGCACCGTGCGAAGGGTTACTACGGTGCCGCTTCGCGTACTTACAAGCATGCTAAAGAGCAGGTCCAGCACTCCCTGCAGTATCAGTATCGTGATCGCCGCAACAAGAAGCGCGAGATCCGTTCTCTCTGGATCACCCGTATCAACGCTGCTGCTCGCCTGAACGACATCTCTTACTCTCAGTTCATGCACGGCCTGAAGGTTGCCGGCATCGAGCTCGACCGCAAGGTCCTGGCTCAGATGGCTTACGAGGACATCGAGTCCTTCAACGAGCTGGCTACCATCGCCAAGAAGGCTCTCGAGGCCTAATAGATTCTCTTGAATCGCTAGGGGAGTGTCGCGTTGTGCGCGGCGCTCCCTCTTTTTATCTGAAGCGCGGTTTACATTGCTAAAAGCGCGGGTAGATAGACACTTACAGGTGACCGATCTCTATATATTCCTAAACCAAAGGGTCATCATCTGATACGTGCGGAAGATCCGCACCAGTCTTTCTATTAGCTATAGAAAGCGATATGTTGTGTAGGACTTGTGAAGAGTGGAATTGACGACCCACAGGGCTTCGCGGTCTGGCAATATATCTCCTTGCCGCGCGGCCCGGTCGGACCGGAT
>NZ_QSTX01000019.1:0-389 GCF_003438785.1 Collinsella sp. OM06-18AC | reverse complement strand
CCGCGCGGCCCGGTCGGACCGGATCAGCCGCCAGGCGTGCACCTTGAGAACCGGATACTGCGAGGATGGACACATTCAGTGTCGCATCCGGGCAGACATCGAACCATTTGAAATGGTCTAACTTGGATTTGTTTTTCGCAAGGCCGCCGAGAGGCGGCCCCGAGAAATTCCTTTTCCTATACAGAACCATATGAATCGAACGGAACCGATCAGCGATGGACTGAGAGGACCGGACGGGCTCGAAGCCCAGAATATTTTGGACGGAGAGTTCGATCCTGGCTCAGGATGAACGCTGGCGGCGCGCCTAACACATGCAAGTCGAACGGCACCCCTCTCCGGAGGGAAGCGAGTGGCGAACGGCTGAGTAACACGTGGAGAACCTGCCCCCT
>NZ_QSTX01000018.1:0-30300 GCF_003438785.1 Collinsella sp. OM06-18AC | reverse complement strand
CCGGGCTGACAATTTCGACTGTAATGGACGTTCTTAAACGACTAGTCGCTGGCGACGTCCCTCGCCGTCGGCGGATTTTGGGACATGTGGCCCGCTTTTTGGGCCCGCCTGTCGGTACACTAAAAGCACTATGGGTACCCGCGAGCGACATATCGGCCACGCGGCCGCCCGATCCGCACCCGTGGCGGATCCCAGGGGCGGCAGGCTCTTCGCCATGCCGCGATTCCTTGTTGGTATAACACATCAGGTGTACCGTCACCGCGTCTTTGCTATCGCCGGCGCCATCACCGTGCTGTTCCTCATGCTTTTGGCAGTCTTGCCGGCGCTGTTTGCCTCCGACCCCAAGCTTTCCAACGCCGTGCCCGCCTATAGCGAGGTGTCCGAAGAGGTCGTGGATGCGCTCGTCCACTCGAGCTCTCTCCCGTTGCTTGTCGCCGCAATTATATTTTCGATCTGGGGCGTATCGGTCTATCTACGCTGTTTGGACTATGTGTTGCGCCGCCGCCTTGTTGCCGTCGCCACCATCTGTGCCCTCTGGATGATCGAAGTCATTCTCAAGTACAAGTCGTTCACGCCGTTCTATGCCACCGTGCTGTGGTACCTGTACTACGTGCCCATGACGCTCATTCCGCTGCTCTACCAGTTGTGTGGTCTGCGCCTTGCGGGTCTGGAGCAACACCGCCTGGGTCGCCGCTACTGCGCTGCGCTTTGGATTGTGGCTATCCTGCTTATCGGATTTGTGCTCACCAACGATTTTCACCAGCAGGTCTTCCACTTTGACCGTACAAGCGACACCTGGAGCAACGATTACACGTACGGCTGGGGTTATTTCGCTGTCTTAGTGTGGACGGCCTTTAACTTTGTGGCCTTTTTTATCCTGGTGGGCCGGTCCTCGTCCTTTCGCATCCAGCGTTTCTCGGGCACGGCGGCGCTCGTACTGCTGGGTGGCGCATTCTTTGCCGTCTCGTATGCGTTGCGCGTGCCCTGGGCATGGAGGCTCAACTTTTCGCTCGTCTATTGCGTCCTGTGCGTGGTGGCGATGGAAATCTGTCTCGATTGCGGTGTCATTCCGTCGTATCACGACATCGCCGGCATCTTCGACACCTTGCCGCTTGACCTCAAAGTTCTAACGCGCGACCTGCAGGAAGTCTATGCCACGCCGGCGTCAAAGCCAATGCCGGTAGGCGTGCGCGAGGAGTTGCGGACCCAGGAGCACGGCCACGTCCATGCCTTTGCTGTGGCGTCCGATCCCGATGTGGTGTACCGTGCCTTTCCACTGCTGGGCGGATCGGCCCTGCTTGCCCAAGACGTGTCGGAGCTCAACGAACTCAATCGCGAACTGGCGCAGCGTCGCATGGAGCTGCAGCGTCAAAACGAGCTGCTCGCCGCCGACTACGACCTTAAGACGCACCTGGCAGATCAAGAGGCCGAGACCTTGCTGGTCCAAGACGTGGACCAAGCACTTGCCCGCGCGCTCGAAGGGATGTACGACCTGCTGAGTTCGCTGCCGCCGTTGACCGACGAGGCGTCTTCGCACGAGCGTTACCGCATGCTGCAGCGCGCCAAGATGCTCGTCGCCTATTGCAAGCGCAAAGGGTCGCTCACGTTGGCACAGCACGGTGAGAGCGGTTTTGATCGCGACCGCATTCAGCTCATTGCCAACGAGCTCGCAAGCGACCTGCGCACCATCGATATCGATTGCGCCTCGATTATCGCCATACGGCGCCCGATGCACGCCAGTACGGTAAGCGCCCTGTACGACTGCGTGTATGACTTTGCGTTTTTTGCCTACACCACCGACCATCCGGCGCTTATGTATCACTTGGGCGACCATGACCGATGCAGTGTCGAGCTGCGCGCCACGCTTTTTTCCAACGATGATGAAGATCTTTCTCAGACGCCCGCTGCGCAAGAGCTCGAGAGCGCGCTGCAAGGGCGTAACGTGGCGTACCGTCTTGAGGGCGAACCCGGTCAGCTGCGCATGATCGTCTTGATGCCGCAGGCGGGTGAGTGACGATGCAAATTTCGTTCATCCTTCCCCAAATCGTTGCGCTCGATGTTGTCTTTGCCCTGGCTGCGTGTCTGCAGATGATCCACGTCCCGCTCATCGCATCGCGCCGCTCGTCCTATAACCGTAAGGTGATTTGCGCCTACGAGACGAGCCTTGTGCTTCACCTGATGATTTCGGCGCTCATCTTATTCGCGTCGTCTGGCTCGTATCTGGTGGCGCCGCTTGACGTTTGCGCCAGGGCAATGGGCGGAGTGCTGTGGCTCAATGCCGCGATCTTTGCCTATGGCGTGGTCCTCATGGTGCACTATCGTCGCCCTGTCATGCTGGCCGAGCTGCTGCTTGTTGGCGCCGTGACACCGCCGGTGGTTTTTGCCATGGGCTCGGTGTGGGCCGTTGTCCTTATCGCAGAGGGAGCGTTCTTCCTGTTCCGTTCCGTCGCGGCGCTCTTGATGGACGTCCGTAACCGCCAGGAGGATATCACCGCGTTCTCGACGATCGAAACCATCAACGTGATTCCCGTGGGCATCCTGTATCTGGACTCGAGGGGCCGTCCACTGCTCATGAACCGCTGCATGCGCAAAAACCTGGTGGAGCTTCATATGCCCACCGACCTAGGCGATATGAGCGGTACATGGAACGACCTGCGCAAGCTCAGCATGCAAATGCCCGAAGGCGGTAAGAACCGCGTGCGGATCAACCTGGACCGCTTTGGTGAGGCGCGTGCGGTGGTCGAGGTTTCTCCCGCCGAGATTCGCCTGTTTGTGTGCGATGACGTTATGGTCTCGGGCCGTTCGTTCGAGCGCATAATCGGTCTGGACGTGACAGAGTATGCGCATGCGCATGACCGCCTGGCGCAGGCCAACCACCTGCTTGAGCTTGCGGGCCAAGAGCTCCAGGCCCAGATCGAAGAAGTCAAAAAAGTTGCCGACAATGCGGCCTATCTGCGCATGCGCACCCGCGTTCACGATGTGATCGGCCAGCGCCTATCAATCCTTCATCGCTATTTGGAGGAGGGGCGCTTGGACGACGAGTCGCTCGAGCAGATCGACCCGCTGCTGCGCTCAATCGCTGCCGATCTGCGCAGCGGGGGCGACACCGAACCGGCAGGGCAACTGGGCGATATCGTCCATGCTTTTGGCCTGGTGAGCGTGCAGATCGATGTTGAGGGTGCGCTGCCTGAGGACGCGCGTGTCGCCGCTGCCTTTTTGCAGATTATCCGCGAGGCCTCGACCAACGCCACCAAGCATGCGCAGGCGCATCGGGTCCATGTGCGCTTGTGGCAGGAGAGGACGGATGCTGACGCCGTCGCGCACATGACGATTTCTAACGACGGGTCCCCGGCCCCCGTATCGTATCGCGAGGGAACGGGTATCCCAGGTATGAGGCATGTCGCGCAAGATCTGGGTGGCAGCCTAGAGGTCCACGCCACCCCGCCCTTTACGCTTACGGTATCCATTCCGCTTAACGCTAGCGACACGTCCCAAAGGAGAAACTCATGATCCGCGTGTTAATTGTCGAAGATCAGGCCATCCTGCGCGAGAGCCTGGCGCGCTCCGTTGGCGACCAGCCCGATATGACCGTCGTTGCCGCGATCGCCGATGCCTCCGAGGCCTTGGGTGTCGCGCTCAAGGAGCGCCCGGACATGATACTGATGGACGTGTGCACCGAGTACGATTCCAACGGCATCGTGGCGGCGGCGCGTATTAAAGAGGAGCTGCCCGAGTGTCGCGTCATCATCATGACCGGCATGCCCGAGATCACCTTTGTCGATCAGGCTCGCGAGGCGGGCGTCGATAGCTTTGTGTACAAGAACGTCGGCATCGACGAGCTGTTCGCCGTGATGCGTTCCACGCTGGCGGGCTACTGTACGTTTCCCAAGCCGCCCGAGAGCATTTTCTCGGGCACGGCGGCCCTTGACGATGTCGAGCTGTCGATTTTGCGCCTTGCCTGCGAGGGTAAAAGCCGCCGCGAGATTGCGGCCGAGCTGTTTATGAGCGAGGGTACCATCAAGCGCCGCATCTCGGAGATTCTCAACAAGACCGGTTACGACAACATCATGCGCTTGGCCGTGCATGCGGTGACCGAGGGCAGCATCGTTCCCAACATGGAGCGCTGACGTTCGTTACGCATCGGCATAAAAGCGACGGGGCCGCAGGATCATCTCCTGCGGCCCCGTCTGGTGTGCGCGGATGTGTCCGCCAATCCGCGGCTGTCGTGGTCTACCGCTACGCGATGGTTGCGCTGTAGGAGGCAACGTCCTCGTAGGAATCGGTCAGGTAGGCGTCGATGCCGATGGTCGTATTGACCAGGTCGTCAAGGCTATCGAGCGTGCCGTTCGAGAACGTGAATTCCTCAGTGGCGTTGGTGCCGGGCATCAGGTGAGCCGAGAACCAGGGTTCCTTCATGGTGCCGTTGACGTTGGTCTTGCCGCTGGGGGCGTAGAAGGTCAGGTCCTTGTCGCTCTTGTTGGTGATGTTGACGACAAAACCGATGTCGCCCCACTCGTCCTTGAACTTCTCGGTGATGGTAATGGTGCACAGGTCGTCATCGGCAACGGTGACGGCGGGGGAGATTTCAGTCTTCTGGACGTCGTCGTCTTCGACGGCCTCGTCGATCTCTTCTTCCTTCTCGGCCGCCTCGCGATCCTTCTTCACCGTGCCGGACAGGTCCTTGTCGGACTTGGTAAAGACAAGATTGCCGTCATCCTCTTCGAGGATGAGCTTGCCGTCCTTGAGCTTCATGTCATGCGACTCGTCTTCGGCGGTGATGGTTACGGTGGTGGCGTCCTTTGCCTCCCATTTAAGGTCGACGACTTCAAGGAACAGGTCGAGGGCACCTGTACCGTCCTCATCGAGAATCAGGACGCAGTGCACACCCCAATCCTCGAGCATCTTCATGTACTCATCGGTCAGTTCTTCGCCCTCCAGGGTTCCACCCGAGAGTTCCCAGCTGCCGACGAAGTTGGCCTTGGGGTCTTTGCCGCCGCCGCTGCAGCCCGTCAGGGCAAAGGCGAGCGCAAGGACGCATGTCAGAAATGCGAGTACGGACTTTTTGAACGTTGTCTTCATGGTGTCCTCCTTTATCGAACGAAACCCATAGAAGCAAATGCGGGGGTGGCGGATCCCCCGCCAATTACCAGATAGAGGGGCTAGGGCCTGGGCGTTCCGCAGTTGCTGCAGAACTTGCCGCCGTTTTCGCTGCCGCAGTTGGGGCAGAACCACTTGGCCGGTGCCGGGGCGGGTGCGGGACTGCCACACTCGGAGCAGAACTTGCCGGTGTTGGTGGCGCCGCAGCTGCAGGTCCATGTGCCGGCCGCGGGAGCAGCGGCGGGAGCCGGTGCGGGAGCGGGTGCCGGAGCCGGCTGCGGGGCGGCCTGCTGCTGTGCTTGGCCGGCGGCGAACAGCTGGCTGGCGTTCATGCCGCCCATGCCACCTGCCATGCCCATGCCCATAAAGCCTGCCATCGCGCCGTTGGGGTTGGCGGCTGCCGCGCGCATTGCGTCGCTCTGGGCGCTGGCAATGTTGGCTGCCGCCATGGTGGGATCGCGCATGACCGCGGCTTTCTGCAGATCCTTGATCATCTGCTCGTCCTCTTGCGAGGCGGCGATGGAGTTGACGCCAAAGCTCACGATCTCGACGCCGCGCAGGTCACGCCAATCGGCAGAGAGGACCTCGTTGAGCGCGCGGGCGAGCTCGGTGGTGTGGCCGGGGATGGCGCTGTAGCGGATACCCATCTCCGAGATCTTGGCAAAGGCGGGCTGCAGGGCGGTGAGCAGCTCGGACTTAAGCTGGCTGTCGATCTTGTCGCGCGTGTAGCTATCGGTCACGTTGCCGCATACGTTGGTGTAGAACAGCAGCGGGTTGGTGATGCGGTACGAATACTCGCCGTTGCAGCGCACGGAGATGTCGACGTCCAGGCCGATGTTGTTGTCGACCACGCGGAAGGGCACGGGCGAGGCGGTGCCGTACTTGTTGCCGATGATCTCTTTCGTGTTGATGAAGTAGACGCGCTGGTCTTTGCCCGCGTCGCCGCCAAAAGTAAAGCGGCTGCCGATATTGGCGAAGGTCTCCTTGATGGAATCGCCCAGGTTGCCGCTAAAGACGCTCGGCTCGCTGCCGGTATCGAAGACGAACTCACCAGGCTCCAGCGCGACTTCGATGATCTTGCCGTTTTGCACCACGAGCATGCCCTGGCCGTCGTTGACGGCGATGACGGAGCCGTTGGAGATGACGTTGTCCTCGCCGCGCGTGTTGGAGCTGCGGCCACCGGTGCGCTTGCTGCCCTTGCAGGCCAAGACGTCAGCAGGCATCGATTCGCAATAGATAAATTCCTTCCACTGGTCGGCCATGACGCCGCCGGCAGCACCCAATCCAGCTTTCAAGAGTCCCATGGTGATCTTCCTTTCTCGTCAAAGGCCGGGTGGTATTGGTTGGATTGCTTAGTCGTCCTTGTCGTCTTTCATGACAACGGTGGTCTCGGTGTGGCTGAAGGTGTCGTGCTTCTCGGTCAGGTCGAGCTCGCCGCAGTACTCGTCGGCGTGGGTGGCCTCGTTGGCCGTCTTGAGCTGGCCTACCAGTAGCACGTCTCCGATAATCACGATGATCAGCGGCGCGATGATGTTGATGAGGATGCCCTCGATATCAAAGGCGAGGTAATCCGGATCGAAGGCGTTCTCGCCCATAAAGAGAATCTGGGAGAGGACAAATCCGATCACAAAGAACAGCACCGAGGCAATAGCGAGCTTGGGCTTGGAGCAGGGGAGCTCGCCGACCAAGCGGCCGGTCTGGCCGTTCATGGCAAACAGGTAGCTCTTGCCGTTCCACGAGGTGGAGAGCATCCAGACGGGGAACAGGGCGTAGTCGCTGTCTTCCCAGGTGTAGTCGAGCTGCTTGCTTTCGACCGTGGCATCGTCGTATTCGTCGACGACGGTCTCGCGCAGGGCCGAGATCGTGCTTTCTTCCATACGGCGCTCGGCGCGCGCCTTGCAGGTCTCGCAGTCCTCGTCGTAACGGTTGGCGATGTAGCCGGGCATATATGCGACCGAGAACGGACGCAGCGCGTCGTAGTCAAACGGCTCGATGGCGTCCATGTGGCCGTCGGGCATCTTGGACGATCCGTCGACGGGCACGCGCTTAAACGAGATATTGCCCTTGCGATAGGCATCGTAGTGGTCGGTGGTCGTGACGGTGCGAGAGGATTCCTCGGTCACGGTCTCGTTGGTCGCGTCAAAGTACACTTCGCCGTCAACGCGGGCGCCGTAGAGCCAAAACGGCACGTAGACACCTTGGACCTCGTCGATGTGGTTGCCGGTGACAAAGCTCTTGGGCAGCAAGATCTTGCCCTTATAGTGTTCCTTGAGTGCGGCTGTGACGTCGTCGTGCCCGAGCTTAAACGGAATCACCAGGTCGGGCGAGAAGTCGCCCGAGAGCTGGCCGGTCGCCACGGCGGAGTTACCGCAGTACGGGCAGGTGGTGACGGCGACGGTGCCGTCGGACACGAGCTCGGCGCCGCACGACGAGCAGATGTAGCCGGCGTTTTGGGCGAGCTCCTGCACCGCGTCGTCGGCGACGGACTTGGGCGTTGCGGCTGCCGCATCGGCTTTGGCGTCGGCCTTGTCCTGGCGCTCGCAATAGAGGGCCTCGACTTCTTCGACTTCAAAGCGTGAGTCACAGTAGTCGCAGACAAGCTTTTGCTCGGCGCTGGCAAAATGCAGGGGACCACCGCAGGCAGGACACTGATAGTTAACGCTCTCGAAGGCCATGATCGGTCCTTTCCGTGCCGGAGACTATGCGCCGATAGCGCCGCCGCAGTATTCGCAGCGCCCACTGGCATCGGGAATGGTGGTGGCTCCGCAGAAGGGGCAGGTCACCGCGGTCTTGGGGGCCTTGGCGGCCACAACGCTGTCGCGCGTCTCCTGGCGCAGCTGCACCAGCGCGTCGCGGACCTCGGTTGCCTGGCGCTTGGCCTCGCGGTATTCGATGGAGCCGCGCTGATCGATGGTGGAGTCGTTTACGCGCAGGTTGATCTCGGTAAAGTACGGCGTGTTGACGTGGATGGTCAGATTAAAGTCGTAATCCAGGTTGTAGCGCGGCGGGTTGTAGCTCTCGCGCTCGCCGTCCTTAGTCTCGCGATAGATCTCGGTGCGATGCTCGTCGATATCCATATCGCAGCCGAGTACCTGCGAGAACTCGATGATGTCGGGATTGGCGTCGCGCCAGCGGCTCTGCGAGGTAATGATCAGCAGGCCCGCATCTTCGTCGAGCATGATGTTGGTGCGCCCGGCAGAAAGCGTGCGCGTGGGGTTGAACGACGCCAGGCGCTCGGCATTGGCCTCGCGGTAGGCGAGCTGCTCGCGGATATCGTCCGCGGTGCTGGAGCGATAGCCGTGAAAGTAGGGGGAGAGCTTGCCGGCGCACTCTTTGCACAGGTAGCCTTCATTGATTTTTGTCTTACCTAGAAGTCCCAGCTCGGTACCGCAAATCGCGCACTCTTTCTTCTCGAACATCTTGTCAAAGAAGCCCATGGCTGCCTCCCATCAACTGGTAGCGTGTGTCACTTTTGATGATGGGGGAGTGCGCGATCCTTCGCGATACCCAGACGGCTCAAGGAGTCTCCGCAACTGGGACACATGGCTCATTTTTCCTACTCATTGGGGACACTCTTTGTCGAATGCGGCGGCTGCCGAATGTGGGCGCCGTTCTTGCTATGCCACGGTCACGGCGATCTGGGCGTAGCGGGTGCAGGGGCGCTCGGCGCGCGTCTGCACGGTAAGCGTGAGTACGAAGCGGTCACCGGGCTGCGCGTCGGCGGGCACGATGAAAGCGGTGTCCACCGTGCATTCTTGCCACATCGACAGATCCTGGACGCCTGCATAGCTCGATGGGTCTACGGCCACATCCCAATGTGCATCGAAGCCCTTGTCGTCGGGGTCGACGATGGTTGCCGCAAGGGCGACGCGCTCGCCGGCTGCGGCGCTACGGTCGGCCGTGACCTCGACAACATGTGCCGGATGCGAGCAGATGGCCGGATCATGGGCGCACCATTGCGCGCGGGCGGCAAAGTTTTCCTGATAGGCACGCAGATAGGGATTGAGATTGTCGTCTGCGGGCGTGCCGATGGAGGCAAAACCGGCGGGCGCGCTCGCATCGGGGTGTCCATCAAGAAACATGCGGCCCAGCAGCGTATCGAAGTCGCGGTCGTCGATGCCGCGCAGGCCAAACGGCAGCAGTGGAATATAGGTCATGCTGTCGCCTTCGGCCATAAAGTCGCCGCGCTCAAACTGCACCGCGGGCATGCCTTCCAGGCCCCAATCCAGGCGGGCATGCTTGCCAAACTGAAAGCGCTCGGGTTCGTTTTCGTAGACCTTACCATCGCCATAGAGCATATAGCGTGCCATGAGGGGGCCGTTGCCCTGCGTGAGATTCTGCTCGGGCCAGGGAGCCTTAAACAGCGGCAGCGTATCGGGCTGAGCTGTTTTGGCGTCGAAATAGTTGCCATACATATAGGGCGTACGCCAAAAGATGAGCTCGGGAAAGAGCTCGCGCCCATGGTCGAGCCATGAGTTGTCTTGCCCCACGCCATCGGCAACGCCCATCACGCGCACCTTCTGATAGACCCGCTGCTGCACAGTGGGCCACTCGGGTGTGGCGCGATAACGCTCGGCAATACTCATGAGGGCACGAACGATAGTATTCATACCACCCCAGCTGAGTAGCCACAGCGTGCGGGGGTCGTCGTCCATGATGGCATCGGCGATGACGCGCGAACCGGGCGTCTCCTCAGTCACATCACCCTCAAAAGCAACATTTCCCACAAACGTACGCTCAATCATCTGTGCGGGCGTGGGGAAGGACGGCTCGCCGGCGGCAACGGCATTGGCCTGCAGCTGCGGCCAAGCCCGGGCGTATTCGTTGCTCCAAAGACTTTCGATCCAATGCTCGGGAAAAGGCCGATACTCGCGAAGTTCGCCGGCCAGCGGATCGGGCTCATGAGGCACAACAGCCCACTCATAAGAGCGCCGCCCTTTGGTCCGCCAATGCGAATTCACCTCGCCGAGCGTATGAACCCCATCCCCAAGAAAGTGATACTGCGAAGCCGTATACACCACAGCCTGAACATCAAGCAAGTTGAGATACAGAGCCAAATGAACAAGCGAGTTCATATCGTCGACTTCCATATCGGTAGTAACAATCACCCGAGTCAACTTCTGGGACATAGGAACAGCTCCAATCAAAATCAATTCAGCCAGTTACGCGCAAGGCAAGACGGGACCCACGCCCCCATCGCCCGCGACTCGGCGGCCCGCCGGAATCGGCCGACCAGCGTTTCGAACAACGTTAACTTAGGGGGCTCTGACCTTTAGTTTTGTAAACATTCCGCAGCGCGAGCCCCGCTTATCCGATGCTCCGAAGGAGCAGGATAAGCGGGGCTCATGCGCGAGGACGTTTACAAAACTAAAGGTCAGAGCCCCCGATGGGATGGTTACCTCGAAACCCTGGCCGACCACTCCCAGCAGCCCACCGGCTCGCCGTCGATGAGTACGTTGCCCCCGTCGAAGTCTTGATAACACAGGTCGTTGAATTGGTGGATCCACACGCCGTGGTTGAACGTCTTCTTGGCCGAGCCGTCGGCCTCGCGATACACGCCGGTCAGGTCCTCGACATGGCTAAAGTAGGTGAGGTGCACGTTGGCGCCCGCCCCGCGCAAGCGCGCGAACAACGGCAGCACCGTCTGCTGCGGACACACGAGTTCGTCGCCCTTGGAGTGCGTAAACCACAGCGGCGTCTTGGCAAGCGCGACCACGTCCTCGTCCGTGGCGTTGTACCACGGCGCGCAGCAGGGAAGGCCTGCGGCGAAGAAATCGGGGTAGTCGGCGCACAGGCGCAGGGTCATAAAGCCGCCGTTGGAAAGACCGGCGACCACGATGCGGTCGGTATCGATGCGGTCGGCATGCTCGGCGACAAACTCGTCGATGAGCGCCTTGAGCACGGGGGAGTAGATGCTCTGGTTGGAGTGACCAAGCTGCTCGACGCCGTTGTCCATCCAAAACGTGGGCGACTGCGGTACGAGCACCCAGGCAAAGCCGCCAAAGTAGCGCTGGATCTGCGCCTGGCTGATGGCCGTCACGCGGTTGCCGATATAGGCGCGCGTGGCGCCTTCGCCCTGCGTGGCGCCCTTGCCCTCGCCGGCGCCGTGCAGATACACCACGAGCGGTGCCTTTTGGGGCACGGCCGTGGCCTCGGGCGCAAAGGGGTTGAAGCATGCCGAGTCCTCGGCCTTAAAGCTGGGCTCAAAGAAGCCGTATTCGAGCGCGATACCGTCGACGGCGGTCTTTTGCGTGTCGTTGCTCCAGCCTTTGAGCGCAGGGCAGATATCGCCACGGCAGGTGTCGAAGACCAGGCCGCAGGTGGGATCGTCGCCGTCGTTGCCGGGAAGAGCCGCGAGCTGCGTGATGTGCAACTGGTCATCGAGCATGCGCGAGCCCATGACGCCGCCTTCGATCTTTTTGGTCAGGCGCTGCTCGGCGACCTCGAGCGCCACATGGGTGCCCACGGCGAGCTTACGTCCGTTCTCGTCGCACGGATATGCGGCGAGAATGTCGATGTAACCCACGGAGGGCGCGGCATGGTCGGCGCCGCGTTCCTTGCGCATCAGAACATCGCCCGAGCGCTCGTGACGCTCTACATATATATGGAAGGTGTTCGCGTCGATGTCGTTGGCGCGCACGGTGCAGGGCAGGTCGAGTACGACCTTGCTGATCCAGGGGCCAAAGTCGCCCAAGGTGGTGACGGTTGCGTAGGTACACAATTTGAGTTCCATGAGCTGCCTCCCTTGCGCCGCGAATGCCTGGCATCTGCGGCAATACAAACTAAACATGTTTAGTGTAATCTAGAATTGAAGAATAACCAGATGAACTCGGTAAACGGCAAAATTGAACACGTCGTGAACTACTAAACGTATGTTTACTAGCTTCTAGCAGGGACTCTGTTGATGAGTTAACAGATCAGTGAGGTGTTCATCAAAATAAAATCCCACGTAAATGGCTATATATCAATAGAGGGTCAAAGAGACCATCTCCCGCCATTCAAATACGTTCACCCCCGATTTCCTACCGTTCACCGGACTGTAGACGGCAAAATTGCCATAAATTCGGCGCTCCGTGTAAACTAAAGCCCGTAAACGTTCAGTAAACACCTTGTTTACAAAAGCGTATCCAAGGGTCCGGCAACCGTAAGGGGTTATAGTCGCCGGGCCAAAGGCGTGCCTAAGCCCAAGGGGGCTGGCACACGAAGATATGGGGAGGGGTCCCATGGCAGTAGATAACAAGCAGATTGCCACCGATGTCCTCGAGCTCGTGGGCGGTGCGGAGAATGTTTCCGTTGCCACCAACTGCATGACGCGCCTGCGTCTGACGCTCAAGGATAACAGCAAGGCCGACGTGGAGAAGATCAAGAAGGTCAAGGGTGTTCTGGGTTGCCAGTTTGCCGGCAGCCAGCTCCAGGTCATCATCGGCCAGAACGTGCCCAAGGTGCTCGCCGAGTTCGTCGCCATCTCCGGTGTCAAGCAGGGTGAGGCCGTCAACGAGAACCTCGATGCTCCCAAGGAGAAGTTCGAGCTCAAGAACCTGCCCAATATCATCCTCGACTATCTGTCGGGCTCCATGACCCAGCTCATCCCGCTGCTCATGGCCGGCGGTCTGTTCCGTACCATCGCGGCCGTCCTCGGCCCCACCATGCTCGGTGTGCTCTCGGCCGACGACCCGACCTATACGTTCCTCTACACCACGCTGTACGAGGCCACGTTCACCTTTATCCCCATCTACCTGGGTTATGCCGCGGCTAAGAAGCTCGGCGCCAGCCCGGTGCTCGGCATGCTGCTCGGTGGCGCCCTCATGGCTCCTTCCGTGGTGAGCGTCGCCACCCAGGAGGGCGGCGGCATCATCTCCGTCTACGGCATCCAGATCGCTGCTGCAAACTATCAGCAGTCCGTCCTGCCGATCATCCTTTCGGTGCCTGTCCTCTACTTCGTCGAGAAGTTCTTTAAGAAGGTCATGCCCGACGTGCTCTCCACGGTCTTCACGCCGTTCTGCACCATGATCGTCACGATCCCCATTGCCTTCATCGTCCTCGCTCCGATCGGCAACGAGATCGGTACGCTGATCGCCAACGCCCTCTTCGGCCTTGCTGACCTTGGCGGCATCGGCATCCTGATCGTCATGGCCGTCCTCGGCGCCTTCTGGCAGCTCTTCGTGGTCTGCGGCATGCACATGCCCGTCATCCTGCTCGCCCAGGTTCAGATCATCGCTGCCGGTTACGATCCCTTCGTCTTCGTTTCCACCAACTGCGCTATGGCCGCTGTCTGGGGCTGCGCCTTCGGTGCCTTCCTCAAGATGAAGAACCCCGACGAGAAGTCTCTCGCCATCGGTTACGTCATCTCCGCCATCGCCGGCGGCGTCACCGAGCCCGCGCTCTTCGGCATCCTCATGCGCTTCCGTCGCACCATGTTTGGCATGTTCATCGGCGGTGCCATCGGCGCTGTGTTCTCCGGCCTCATGGGGGTTACCTACTACCTCGCAGGCGGTGCCTCCAACTTCCTGGTCTTCACCAACTACCTGCAGGGTGGCCAGATGAACACCGTCTGGGCTATCGTTGGTATGGCAATCTCCTTTGTCATCGCCGCTGCCGTCGTCTTTGTCTCCGGCTTCTCCAAGGAGGAGCTCGCCGAGATGGAGGCCTAAGGCCAAACCGTTCGGTCGCATAAGACCTCACCTACACGACAGGGCCCCGTCAGGCGTAAGCCCGGCGGGGCCCTTCTTGCAAGGTAGACTGATGGAGGCGGGTGAGATTCGCCCGCGAGGGTTTGCCAAGCGCCGGGGGCTTTCGCGCGGGGTTATCGCGAAAGCCCCCGGCGGTTCGCAAATCCTTTATCAAACGAAAGGACATGCAGATGAGTTTGGGAAAGCTGACCGCCAACGGTCGCCAGGACGGCTTTTTGTGCGAGGGCAAACCGTTCTTCTGGTTTGCCGATACGTGCTGGAGCGCATTTACGAGCATCGCCGAGAACGACTGGGATTACTACCTGACCCGCCGTGCCGAGCAGGGCATGAACGTGCTGCAGATCAACACGTTGCCGCAGTGGGATCGCTGCTGTCCCGACCTGGGCATTTGGCCCTATGCCAGCGAGGATGGCGTGCACTTTGATTGGTCCTGCCCCAACCAGGCGTATTGGGATCGTGCCGCCGCCATGTGCCGCGCGGCCGTCGAGCACGGCATTCGTCCGGCGCTCGTGCTCATGTGGTGCAACTACGTGCCCGGTACCTGGGGTGCCAAGATCGCCGAGCGTTGCGGTGCCGAGATTATGCCGCGTGAGGAGGTTCGCGCCCACGTTGCCCGCGTCGTCGAGAACCTGGGCGAGTTCGACCCCGTCTACGTGGTGGCGGGCGATACCGACTTTGCCGGCGACGAGGCGATCGCCTATTACGAGGACGCCCTCGACGAGGTCGTCAAGCGCGCGCCCGAGGCACTGCGCACCATGCATATCAACCGCGGTAACCGCACCATTCCGGCGCAGTATCTGGACCGTCTGGACTTTTATATGTTCCAGCCCGGCCACAACTACGAGGGCCAGCCCGAGGCATGGCGTCTGCCGCAGGACTTTATCGCCAACTATCCCAAAAAGCCGATGGTCAACTCCGAGCCTTGCTACGAGCAGATGGGTGCGTCGCGCAACGTCTACTGGCGTTTTACCGCGCAGGATTGCCGCGCGAGCGTATGGTCGTCGATTCTTGCCGGCGCCAGTGCCGGCGTGACCTATGGCGCACACGGCGTGTGGAACTGGCAAACATCGCGCAGCCAGGGTTCGGTCCTGGGCGAGGGCTTTGACATGCCCTTCCGCTGGCAAGAGTGCCTGCAGTTTGCGGGTGTGTGGGACTTTGGCGCGATCGAGCACGTGCTTGCCGCCCTAGGCGCTACGGCTGCCGACGATGCACTTGCCGTGGTTCCGGCGCAGGAGCTCCTCGACGACGCGCGCGAGTCCATCCGTGTGGCGCGCGTTGGCGATCGCATCGTCGCGTACCTGCCGCGTACCACGGCGCTCAAGTTTAAGCTCGACGGCGCGCGTGGCTGGACGGCGACGGTCCTCGACATGGAGGACAAGCGCATCGCAAAGCTGCCCGTCCGTGACAACGGTGACGGCACCGTGCGCGTGGCGCAGCATCCCTTTGAGCACGACGCGCTGGTGATCCTGGCCCCCGGGCGCTAACGGCTCTTCTCCAACATTTACAACCCAGTCCCTTTCATTGGGCTGCGACGGAATGGTTCCTGCATGACGGCTTCAAGCTGCCAAGGGGAGCCATTCCGTCGCACCCTTTGCTTACTCATTGGGTACTCATTGGGGACGTACTTAAATGAGTGGCAGTTGGGGGATACTCCTTGCCGAGTTGGAGCTTGCGCGCGCCCCTTCTGGGTCATGCGGCTCAAAATCGCGGCGTCATGCGGACGGCTGGGGTCGAATTTGCAACATTTCGAACTTGGCTTCGATATTGAGATTGGTTCTTTATGAAAATGGTGTTCCGGACAACAAAGCGGGTGGGGGTTACCATGAGGGACCTGGGAGACACAACCGCATATTTGCGCCGGGGCATGCGGGAGATTCTGTGCCTAGCGCTGTTCTTCTTCACGTTTTTGGCGTGCGAGTATTTCTTTGATGCGCGCATGGCCGAGTTCGTGCCATCGAGTGAGGTCGTCATCTACGAGAGCATCGTTGTCGGCGCGAGCGTGATTGGCTTTTTCGTGCGCCCATTTCTGTACTATCGCCGTCCCCAGACGATCGATGCGACGAGCGATATTACGGGCGTGCTGTTGGTATCGGCGTTGCTGCTGATGATTATGGCAGTGCGGTTTGAGGTAGTAATTGCCGGCGGCCTGGCGGCGTGCTGCGCCCTGGGCTATTGCGGATCGACCGCCCATGCCAATCTTGCGCGGCGTTTTGCGCAGACGCCCTGCCTGGCGCGCGCCGTGGCGGTTTCCTATGCTGCGGGCATTTTGGTGCAGGTGCTCAACCATATGGTGATGCCTGCGGGCATTCCCCAGCAGTCTGTTCTCATTGCCTGTGCGATCGCGCTGGTGGGGCTGCTTCACGGTGCCCGCCGCGCTAAATTGCGTGATGAGCCTGCGCCCGAGTTCGAGGTCGGGATTGCCGAGCTATCGGTCGATGCGTTGGAGCGTGGCGCCAGATGGCACGATGACCCCGAGGCAAAGGCGACCTTTCAGGGCGCCGTGGTGCGTCTGACGGTGGCGACCGCTTGCCTCACCGGCGTGTTCGCGGCCCTCAATGCCGGCCTTACGACCTCGCATGCCGCTGGCGCTATCGATCTGGGCGACTGGCCGCGCTTGCTGCTGGTTGTGAGCGCCCTTGCCGCCGGCGTCCTGTATGACCTGCGTGGGCGTTCGTATATGAATATCATCATGACGTGCGCCGCCATGCTGTCCACGCTCTCGTTCTTTGTACTTATCACCGATGGCAACGGTGGCAACACGCTTGCCGCCACCATCATCTTCTATCTGGGTTCGGGCTTCTTCGTGGTGTTTTTCACGACGAAATTTGCTGCCATTTCGGTTTATGCGCACTGGTCGTATCTGTGGCCGTGCATGGGCCGTGTCATCAACAACGTTTGCGCGATGTTCGTGACGGCGCCGGCGGTGGCGATTGTTTCGAGCCAGAACGTGCTGCTGGCGGTGGGTGCCGGGCTCGTGCTGTTTGTGGGTATTGCGATTTCACTGCTGGGACAGTTTGGGCATAGGACCGATGACATTGCGGCGCTGAACGAGCTGGCGTTTGCTGCCGACGACCTTGATGATGGCTCCGTGTCTACCCAAAGCGAGCCCGCTCCCGCGGAGGCATCGGAGCTCACGCTCGATGAGCGCCTCGATGCCTTCGCCGCTGCCTTTGAGCTTACGCAGCGCGAGCGCGATATTCTGGAGGCCTTGGTCGCATCGCACGAGAGTGTTCAAGACATCGCCGCAACGCTCTTCCTTTCGCGCTCCACGCTCTACCGTCATATCGCCTCGATCAACAAAAAGACCGGTGCCTCCTCACGTCTGGCCCTCATCAACTTTTTCTGGTCCTGGTCACCCAAGGACTAGCTCATTTGGGACGGGGCTTTTTTAGCTGTTTTGGGCCGCCGCGGCCAGCGGGGGCGGGTCGCGGCGGCCCAAACATCCTTGACGATAGCGCCGGCGGGGCTACAGCAGCTCGCCGTGGCGGGCGATGTAGCGGCGCTTGGCCAGTTGGGTGAGCGCGATGTAGGCGGCGACAATGCCGATGAGCAGCGCGAAGAAGCTCGGCGGCAGCGGCATGAGGCCCAGCGCATCGGTGATGGGGCTTGTCGGCAGCCAGGTGACGAGCGCCAGGCCCAGCACGGTGAGGACGCACAGCGCGGGCGCGGCGTGGTCGCGCGGGCTCGGCAGGCGCGGGGAGCGCAGCATGTGGACCACGAGCGTCTGCGACCACATGGACTCGACAAACCAACCGCTCTGGAAGAGCGCCGTAAAGGCCGCCATGCCTGTGACGTCGCCTATAGCGGCAAGCTCTGCCCAGCTTGCGCCCACGGCGGCGGGGCACACCACAAAGAAGAGCGCGGCGAAAGTCACGATATCAAACAGTGAGCTCACGGGACCCAACTCGAGCATAAAGCCCTTAATGGACGCGGCATCCCAGGCGCGCGGACGGGCAGTCCAGGCGTCATCGACGGTGTCCCACGGCAGCGCGATGCACACGATCTCGTAGACCAGCGACAGCAGCACCAGCTGCAGAGCGCTCATGGGCAAGAACGGCAAGAACAGGCTCGCGACGGTCACGGACAGCACGTTGCCAAAGTTGGAGCTCACCGTGGTCTTGAGGTACTTGAGCAGGTTGCCGTAGGTGCGGCGGCCTTCGATGATGCCGCGCTCGAGCACGCCCAGGTCCTTTTGGAGCAAGATGATGTCGGCGGATTCCTTGGCGATGTCGACGGCCGAATCGACCGAGATGCCGCAGTCGCTCGCACGCATGGCGGCGGCGTCGTTGATGCCGTCGCCCATAAAGCCCACAGTGTGGTCGAGCAGCTCGCGCATGACGCGCACCAGGCGCGCCTTCTGCAGCGGCGAGAGCTTGGCAAAGAGATGGGTGTTCTCGGCGCGCTCGGCAAGTTCGGCGTCATCGAGTGCATCGATCTCGGAGCCGAGCAAGACGTTGCTCGCGTCGATACCGATCTGTTCGCAGACGGTGGCGGCAACGCGGTCGTTGTCGCCGGTCAGGACCTTGACCGCCACACCCTTGGCCTCGAGCGTGGCGACGGCGCCCGCGGCACTCGCCTTGGGCGGATCGAGGAAGGCCAAAAAGCCCATCAACACCATGTCGCATTCGTCGGCGATGCCAAACTCGCCCACGCAGCGCGGATTGGTTTTCTGCGCCACGGCAATCACGCGCAGGCCCTCGGCGTTGAGCCCGGCGACCTGCTTGCGAATCTGGGCGAGCTTATCTTCGGTAAGCGGCTGGGCGGCGCCATCGACCTCGACAAAGGAGCAGATCTCGAGCATTTCCTCGGCAGCTCCCTTGGTGACCATCTGGGTTTTGCCCTGGGCGTCGGCGACAACTACGCTCAGGCGACGGCGCGAGAAATCGAAGGGCACCTCGTCGACCTTGGTATAGCGGTCGCGCAGGCTCTGGCCCAGCATAGAATCGGGCACGACGGTCGAGGGCGTCACATCGGCACGGTCGATGACGGCCAGGTCGATAAGGTTTTTGAGGCCGGTCTGGAAGAAGCTGTTCAAAAACGCATGGCGCAGCACGCGCGCGTCCTCGTTGCCGTCGGTGTTGAGGTAGCGCTCGAGCACGATGCGGTCTTCGGTGAGGGTGCCGGTCTTGTCGCAGCACAGGACGTCCATCGCGCCGAGGTTTTGGATCGCCGGTAGCTCCTTGACGATAACCTGGCGACGGGCGAGGTCCTTGGCGCCCTGCGACAGGCTCGAGGTCACGATGACGGGGAGCATCTGCGGCGTGATGCCCACGGCCACGCTCGTGGCGAACAGCAGCGCGTCGATGACGTTGCCCTTGGTGGCGACGTTGATGGCAAAGACCGCCGGCGCCATAACGAGCATCAGGCGCACGAGCAACATGGAGACGCTCGAGACACCGCGGTCAAACGCGCTCTTCTCGCCGCGCCCGTTGAGCATCTTGGCGATGCCGCCCAGGTAAGTGTCCGAGCCGGTGGCTACGACAAGTGCCATAGCGGTGCCGTTTTGCACGGAGGTGCCGGTAAAGACGATGTTCTTGCAGGCAGAGAGCGGCAGCGCGGAGCTGTCGGCACCCTCGGCGACGGTGATGGCAGCGGTCTTTTCGACGGCCTCGCTCTCGCCGGTGAGTGCGGACTCGATCACAAACAGGTCGCGCGCGGTGATGATGCGGGCATCGGCCGGCACCATATCGCCGGCAGAGAGACGGATTACATCGCCGGGGACGAGCTCGTCAAAGGGGATCTCGATACGCTCGCCGTCGCGCAGGGCACAGCAGGTGTTGGAGGCCAGGTCCTTGAGGGCCTCGGCCGCATTGCCGCTGCGGGCTTCCTGGATAAACTTCATGCCGCCCGATACCAGCAGCATGATGCCGATGACGATGACCGTGGAGGGGTCGCGCTGGGGCTCGGGCACGGCGAGCACGTCGATGTAGAGCGAGACCAGTGCGAGCGCGGCGAGGATGCCAGCGAAGGGGTCGATGAACGCGTCGGCGATGCGGCGGGCGAGTGTCTTGGTCGGCGCCTCGATGGTGTTGGGGCCGACGGCGTCTAGGCGCTCGGCGGCGTGCTCGGTACCGAGTCCGCCAGCCCTGGCGTCAAGCAGCACGAGGGCGTCCTCGGCGCTATGGGTGGCGGCAAATATGGTGTTCTTGGACAGGCCGGTGTGAGCGGCAGGGCGCGCCGTGCGGCGGCGCTTGGAGATAGCTTCGAGTACCGTAGCGGTTTTGAGCATCAGCATAGGGTCCTCCTTGTTGAAGGGAGTTAGCGTACGTGTCGTATTTGCTTCAAAAAACCTAGATGTCGCTCACGTCATGCTCTCGAACCGCCACAAAGGGGACAGGCACCTTTGTGGTGGTTTTGACGATCGGTTCGTGGCGCTTATGCGCGTGCGGAATCCTCGCGGCGTACCGAGGGCGACATGCAGGTTTTTCGACTATGACTGCCTTCCATGGCACACCTCCTTAAGGCCGGGCGCGGCGCGCTTTGGGTATCTCGTACCCGTTTTAATCCGCCCGTATTTTTGATGAGGGGGTTTGCCGTGTCAACCCCTTTGTTTGGAAAACCATTGCCCCTGACAAAGCCTTTACAGAATGCTGAGGCCCCAAAGCGCGCCCGCACCGACGCCCTGCCTGCGCTAAACTGGAAGGCACGTACGCGATTACGAGAGGAGCCCGCATGGAGGCTTACAAGCAAGAGTTCATCAAGTTTATGGTTGAGTCCGACGTCCTTAAGTTCGGCAGCTTTACGCTCAAGAGCGGCCGTCAGTCCCCGTTCTTTATGAACGCCGGCGCTTACGTGACGGGCTATCAGCTCAAGAAGCTGGGCGAGTATTACGCCCAGGCCATCCACGATAACTTTGGCGACGACTTTGATGTCCTGTTTGGGCCGGCCTACAAGGGCATTCCCCTGGCCGTCGTGACCGCCATCGCCTACCACGAGCTGTACGGCAAGGAGGTCAAGTACTGCTGCGACCGCAAGGAGGCCAAGGACCACGGCGCCGACAAGGGCAACCTGCTGGGCTATGAGCCCCAGGACGGCGACCGTGTGATCATGGTCGAGGACGTCACCACCAGCGGCAAGTCCATCGACGAGACCTATCCCAAGGTCAAGGCTGCTGCCGATGTCGAGATCAAGGGCCTGATCGTGTCCCTCAACCGCATGGAGGTCGGCAAGGGCGGCGTGACCACCGCGCAGAAGGAGATCGAGGCCAAGTACGGTTTCCCCGTCGCGAGCATCGTCTCCATGGCCGAGGTCGTCGAGACCCTTTACAACCACGAGATCGACGGCAAGGTTGTCATCGACGACGAGCTCAAGACCGCCATCGACGCCTACTACGAGCAGTACGGAGTTAAGTAGGTTACGGCGTTTTACCAAACGCCGTAACCGGCCGACGCTGCGCGGGCCGCATTTGGACAATCTGACGTTCAACTTCAAGGGCGCGACCAGAAGGTCAGCGCCCTTTCGTTTCACGTCACCTTGTCTCAAATGCGGCCCGCTCGCTGTCGTTGCCAAGACATCGGCACTCCCGTTGCTGGCGATGCGGCACTTGGGGACGTTCCTTTTGTGCTGGCACTTGGGGACACTCCTGATGTAGTCGTTGGGGACGTTCTTAAATGACTACTTAGGATGAGCGTCCAAAATCCGCGCTCGTTCGATTGGCGCATGTCTACGCAGCGTAGGTTGTCGAGCCTGGCCTTCAAATGGATACTGACTGTCGAACCGGTTCACTCCATTTCTTCAATTTGATTGGACAGCCCATGAACCAGACACGGCAAACCAATGCCTCCCATACTTTTTTGGCAGCGCATGCCATCAAGCAGCTGCGCGAAGAGCGCGGCCTCACCCAGCGCGCCCTGGCGGAAAGCCTTGGCGTGACCGATAAAGCCGTCAGCAAGTGGGAATCCGGCCGCGGCCTTCCCGACATTTCCCTCGTTGAGCCTTTGGCCCAGAGACTCGGCATAAGCGTGGCCGAGCTTTTGGCTGGTGACATTCGGGCCAACGCCAACCGTGCAGGCAATATGCTCAAAGGCGTCTTTTACGTTTGCCCTATCTGCGGAAACGTTGTGCACGCGCTCGGAGAAGGCAGCTTTAGCTGCTGTGGCTCCACGATGTTTCCCCAGGAGGCCGAAGAGCCGGACGCGGACCACGCCTTTTCCATCGAGCGCATCGAGGACGATTGGTACGTCACGCTCGATCATCCCATGACCAAGGATCACTACATTAGCTTTGTGGCATATGCGACTATGGACGGCATCTGCTTTAAGAAGCTCTATCCAGAGCAATCGGTGCAGCCGCGCTTCCATATTACCGGGCGCGGCAGGATATATCTTTACTGCAACCAACACGGACTCTTTACGTCGCTGACGCCTCGCAAATAACGGCTGTCTATCCGCCCTCCTCATGCGTTCCCGGGGGACCCAAAATGAGCGTGGATAATCTCCCGGTTTTGGCCTGTGTGCGGGCTCAAAATGGGAGATTATCCACGCTCGTTAGGCTAGTGTCCGAAAATCCACGCTCGTCGCTACTTAAGCCCGGGCAGGCGGGTGTAGGGAAACGAGCGCTCTAAGAACTCGGAGCAGCGGGCATAATCTTTGGCAAAGTAGCTGCTATAGAGCGAATCGAGTACGTATTGCACGGCGATATGGCTGGCGAACTGCGTGATGCGGTGCGTCATGCTCTCGTGGTCGCTTACCGTGAGATAGGCGGCAAAGCCGGGGTGAATGCGGGCACAGTACGGCGTGCCGATGACGATGACCGGGACATGTCGACTGCTAAGGATCGGCAAGATCTCCTTGAGGTTGGGGGCAAGGCCGCTGTAGGAGATGATGATTGCCACATGGTCGGGACCCGAGGCGAGTGCCGTGCGCACCTGCGCCTCGACGCTGTCGTGGCACGTCGCGCTTTTGCCGGCGGAAAGCAGGCGATCGCGGAACATTCCCGCTGGATACAGGTTATGCGAGCCCGTGTAGATGTCCACGGTGCCGGCGCGCATGATGAGCTTGGCGGCGTGGTCGAGCTGTGCAGGGTCGAGCAGCTCCTGCGTTTCGGCCAAGGTGGTCTGGTAGAGCCCCTCCATGCGCTCCATCACCTGCGCAGGGGTGGAAGTGGCATCGAAGGGAAAGTCGATATCCACCTCGGGGGCGGAGTCTGCGTACGAGGCTGCGCGCACCAGCTCGACCTTGAGCTCCTTGAAGCCCTCAAGGCCGAGCTTTTTGCAAAAGCGGTGGATGCTCGCAACGGAGACATTGGCCTGGCGCGCAAATTCCTTGATGGAGAGCCCGCGAACGTTCTCGCCCATGGCGAGAACCGTCTGCCCGAGCTGCTGCTCGGTGGGGGTGAGCCCCTTGCCCTGGGTGATTTTGCGCTTGATATCCATATGGCTCCCATGCATTCGTATCGCGATGTATCAATCATAACGGTAAATAAAACGCCCGGCTTGGCTGGGGAAAGCAAGCCGGGCGTCTCGTAAGGGGCTGTTGCGCGGGGTCGCTACCCGAGCACGCGGACGGGACCGAGCAGGCCGCTGGGCTCGGAGGGCTCGGTCATGCCGAACATGTCGGGGATGGCGTGGTCGAGGGTGTTGATCACATCGATCGTGAGCCCGTGCTCGCCGGCGGCAAGGGTGCCGAGCTCAAAGCGGTAGGGCGGACAGATGCGCGTGCCGAGGAGCGTGCCGTCGAGGGTGACGGTTGCGGTCTCAAAGACCTCGCCGAGATCGAGCGCGGCGCTGGTGAGGCCCTTGTCAACGCTGAGGCTCGCCTGGTGGCGGAAGGTGCCCGCCTTGCCGGGGAACTCGGCAAAGGAAAGGTCGTGCAGGCCTGCAAGCTCAATAGACTCGTCAAAGGCATCGGTGCCGGGGGCAGAGAAGGCGACCGTCCAGGGCCCGTCGATGCATGCGGCTTCAGTTCCTGCTGTTGCTGCGCGCGCGGAACCTGCGGCCCCGAGCACCACGATGCAGCTCTCGTAGGGCGCAAGTTCGAGCGTGCCCTCAAAGGCGACAGGCTCCCTGCCGTTGAGCAGGTCGAGGCGCGCGCCTGCAACGGGCGTGCCGTCGGCAAACGCAATCTGAGTGGAGATGCCCTGCTTGGGATGCTCGTTTACCAGCATGAGGTAGCTTTCGCCCGCGCGATCGTAGCGCAGCGCGCGCAGCCACGGCTGCGGCTCGGCGCATGCCACGGTCTGCATGCCGGCCGCGGCAAGCACGCTCGCAAGCTTGGAAGCGGCAACAACGCAAACGCCTGCAAGCTCGCTGGCATCCACGGAGGCAAAGCCCTCGCGTCCTGCAATATCGCCGTCATAGCGCTTACTCGGCAGCTTATCCAGGGCATACACGGCAGCGCCTGCGGCCGCGGCGCGCGCGGCAAAGTCAAGTACAGCCCCGCCGACAAACTCGGCGCCGGGCATGACCAGACAGCGGTATGCCTGTCCGTTTACAGTAAACCCGCCGTCCGCGGTAAACGCCACGGTATAGCGCTCGGCATCCTCAAATGCCTCGGCCGGCACAATATCAAAGTCGATTTGCGCGCGCATGAGCTCGGCGGCGGCGTGCTGCATAAACGAGGCTTCGCCGGCCCACTCGGCATCGGCGTGGTACAGAAGCGCCACCGGTGTGGCGGCCCGCCCGCCCGAAAGCAGGCTCGCCGTGCGATTCATGTAGCTCATGAGCTTGCCAAAGTGCGCAAACTGGGGGTTTTGGCCGTGCGCGTAGAAGTGCGGCGGGCAGTCCCAGTCGGGGAAGGCAGCCATGCTAAAGGCGTGCGGCACAAACCAGTTAACGCCGCGCACCATAAAGTGGTCGGCGATCCACTTCATCTCGCGCAGGCCCTCGTGCCAGCCAAAGGCGCCAAAGACCTCGGCCATGCAGCGCCCCTGCTTTTTGGGGTCGAGATGCGCCGCCGAGGAGCCCAGCTTGGGTAGCACGTAATTGTAGAACTCCAGGTCCCATACGCCGCGGCCGTAGGAGTGGAACCCCTGGTCCATACCGGGGACGAGCTGGTTGATCACGATGTCCACGCCCGCCATGTCCTGGCCGCCCACGGCGCGGAAGTAGTGTCCGGCGCCCACGCCCAAGCGCGCGTGGCAGTCCTTGTCCTCGATCACGTGGCCGATGTACTGCACGCCGTGCGCGCGGCACCAGCCGCCGAGCTGGTCGCAGAAGCATTCCTTGTAGAGCGTGCTTGCGATGTCCATGTACACATGACGCACGTGCGCGCCCGCCGGCTCGCGATCCCACAGGTGCGGGAGTTCGTCCAGGTAGCGCTCGCCCAGCGCCGCGCGCAGGCGGCGCTTGAGTTCGGCCGACCAGGGCAGGGGAGCCGTGGCCTTGCCGATGAGCGTGTCGGAGATGCCGTCGGCGCCGGTGACGCCCTTCTCGTTGGCAAAGCCGGGCTCATCGGAGAAAAAGCCCAGGATGGTCTTGCCAAACTCATCGCCCAGATGCGTAAAGTGCGGCTCGTACACAGCGTCGATGAGCTGTGCCACCGAGGCGCGGTCGACCATGTTGATGTAGTCCTCGTTGTAGGAGGTCTTGCCGCTCGTGAACATCACGCACGCCTGCGTGATGCCGGCCGGCGCGTCAAAGACCAGGCGGTAGGGTATGCCGTGCTCGTCCTCGATGACGCGGTGCTCTACCTCGACGGCGTGCCCTTCCTGCATAAACGTTACGCCATAGAAGCGCTCCGTCTTGTCGAACAGGTTGGTGAGCACGATGTTCGCCTGCGGCGTGGGGCCCACGATGTCGAGCGTGCGGTGTGTGAGCACGATCTTGCGGAGCTCGGGCGCGGCTTCCTTGACGGCGCCGTTGGCGTATCCGGTGGGAAAGTGTGCGTCGTCCAGAATCCAGATCTTGAGGCCCAGCTGCTTGCATATGTCGATCGCAAAGCGCAGGTCGCGCCACCAACCCTCGCCGCAAAAATCGGGGTGCGGGCGGCTCTCGAGGCAGACCTCGTGGATATCGGCGCCGGCGATCTTTTCCAGATACTCGGCAATGGTCTTATGGCTCTCGCCCTTCATCCACAAAAACGGAAGCACGTGGTTGTCGTAGGCGCCGTTGAGCACCTGCTGGTAGTACGCGGTCATGGATCCTCCTCGGCTCGGTCGATTAGCTGCATGGCACAGATTATGGACGTGTCAGCGCGCTCTGCTAATATCCGAATCACAACGAACTATGACCAAATCAACGATTGGTGAGCGATGGAGATCGACGAGCTCGAGCGTAGGCTCAGCGAACTGAGTGCCAGCGAGATTGCGTATAGAGACGGCTTGGCGTTTGATTGGTCGATTATGACCGAGCATGTCGAAATCGACGGACGTCCGGTGCGAAAGATTGGGCAGGTCGGGTTTGCCTACGCCCAGCCCGGCATGCCACGTGGCCTGACGATAAGGACAAACTCGCGTTTTAATGCCGTGCCCGAGCATGTGCACGACTACGTTGAGATGAGCTATGTGTATCGCGGGCACTGCCCGCAGACGGTGGCGGGGGAGAGGCTCGAGCTGGGCCGCAACGAGGTGCTGCTGCTCGACGCCGCCTGTCCACACGCGGTGTCGTCGCTCGGCGAGGACGACATCATGCTGAGCATGACCGTTTCACGTGCATTTTTGCGCTGGAGCCTGGAGTCGAGCCTCTCGCGCGAGAGCGTGGTCTCGCGGTTTTTGTTCAACGCGCTCAACAGTGAGACGGACCATCGCGGGCACGTACACTTTCGTTGCGGGGAGAGCCGGCGCGTGCGGCGCTACATGCAGGAAATGCTCTGCGAGCGTTACGAGCCGAGCCCCAACAGCGCCGAGATTGTTCTGTGCCTGTTTCAGCTGTTTTTGGCTGAGCTCATGGATTGCTACGAGCGCGAGCTGGTGCGCGGCGTGGCGGACGGCGCGGCGGGGCCCACTGCCCTGGTGACGGGAATGCTTGGCTATATCGATCGCGAATTCGCTGCATGCTCCCTCGAGGGGATGGCGGCGGAGTTTGGCTTGAGCCCTAATTATGCGACGGCGCTCCTCAAGCGACATGTGGGCAAGACCTTTAGGCAGCTTGTGCAGGAGCGACGCCTGGTGCGTGCGGCCGAGCTTCTGCGCGGTGGCGCCACGGCCGGGGCGGCTGCGCATGCGGTGGGCTATGAAAACATGAGCTTCTTCTACCGTAAGTTTCACGGCAAGTATGGATGCACCCCCGCGGCATACCGCCGGTAAGCGCGGGGCGGATCGTCTTCGCTCCTTCGGTGTCAAAAAGTTTCAGCTGCAGCGCTGTTGCAGCGCGCGTCTGCGAAAAGAAGTGTCGGGTTTGGCACCCCTGCCCCTGCCTGTCGCGTGCGTGGGCGATACTCGGCCTATCGACCCGCAATGCAAAGGAGATGCTCATGGCAAACATCAAGTTCCCCGAGGGTTTCTATTGGGGCGGCGCCACGGCCGCCAATCAGTTTGAGGGCGCTTGGAACGTGGACGGCCGCGGTCCTTCCGTCGACGACCATTTCTTGGGCGGCAGCTACAAGGAGCCGCGCCAGATTACGATCGACATCGACCCCAACCGCTTCTACCCCAATCATGACGGCATCGATTTCTACCATCACTACGAGGAGGATATCGCGCTGTTCGCCGAGATGGGCTTTACCATGTTCCGCATGTCCATCTCTTGGAGCCGCATCTTCCCCAACGGCGACGACGCCGAGCCCAACGAGGCCGGCCTCGCCTTCTACGACCGCGTCTTCGACTGCCTGCGCGCTCACAATATCGAGCCGCTCGTGACCCTGTCGCACTACGAGATGCCCTATCACCTGGTCGAGAAATACAACGGCTGGGCGAGCCGCGAGCTCATCGGCTTCTTTGAGAAGTACTGCCAGACCGTCTTCGACCGCTATCAGGACAAGGTCAAGTTCTGGCTCACCTTCAACGAGATCAACTGCGGCACTCAGGACATGGGCAACCTCTTTGAGACCAGCATGATTCAGGGCTTTGAGGGCCCGGCTTCGGCGGTCCATACTACGCCGCAGGCTCGTATGCAGGCGCTGCATCACCAGTTTGTCGCCAGCGGCCGCGTCGTGCGCTATGCCCACGAGCACTATCCGCAGTTTAAGATGGGCAACATGGACTGCTTCATCCTCTCCTATGCCGCCACGTGCGATCCGGCCGACGTGTTCGCCACGCAGCAGGAGATGAATACCATGAACTGGTACTGCTCCGACGTGCAGGTGCGCGGCAAGTATCCGTTCTATGCCAAGCGCTTCTGGGCCGAGAACGATGTCGAGCTTGTGATGGAGGACGGTGACCTGCAGGATATCGCCGACGGCAAGGTCGATTTCTACACCTTTAGCTACTACATGTCCGGCACCGTGGGCACCCACAGGGATCACGAGATGACCGAGGGCAACATGACCTTTGGCGGCAAGAATCCCTATCTGGAGTCCACCGACTGGGGCTGGCAGATCGATCCGCTGGGTCTGCGCATCGCCCTCAACGAGATTTACGCCCGCTACGAGATTCCGCTGATGGTGGTCGAGAATGGCATGGGCGCCTACGATGAGGTCGAGGAGGACGGTTCCATCCACGACCCGTACCGCATCGCCTACTTGCAGAGCCACATCAAGGCCATGGGCGAGGCCATTGCCGACGGCGTCGACCTGATCGCCTACACCTGGTGGGGTCCCATCGACCTGGTGTCCGCCGGCACCGGCGAGATGCGCAAGCGCTATGGCTTCATCCACGTCGATAAGTACGACGACGGCACCGGTACCTACGAGCGACGCCGCAAGGACAGCTTCTACGCCTACCAGAAGATCATCAAGTCCAACGGTGCCGAGGGCCTGGATTAATCGACAATATGAGTGCCACCGGGGAAAAGCGTTGGGATGGGCTCGCGATTCGAGTCCCCACCTTAGCATTTGAACCATTTGGCACTATAATCACCATAGGCATGCGCACAACGTTGCGCTTAATCAAGAGGAGAAAACGTATGGGTCTGTTTGACATGTTCAAGAAGAAGGCTGAGCACGCGACTGCCGCTGCTCCGTCCTCCATCTCTGCTTCTGCCGGCGCCGACGTGCTGTGCTCGCCCGTCAAGGGCAAGGTCATCAAGATGGCCGACGTGCCCGATCCCGTCTTTGGCGGCGAGGTCCTGGGCAAGGGCTGCGCCGTGTGGCCCGAGGACGATCTGGTCTACGCTCCCTGCGACGGCAAGGTGACCGTCACCATGGGTCACGCCGTGGGCCTGCAGTCCGATAGCGGCATCGAGGTTCTGGTGCACGTTGGCGTCGATACCGTCAACATGAACGGCGACGGCTTCGAGGGCTTCGTCAAGGCCGACGACGTCGTGAAGGCCGGCCAGCCCATGCTCAAGATCGACCGTGCCAAGATCGCTGCCGCCGGTTACAAGGACTGCGTCGTCGTGGCCGTGTCCAACACCGCCGAGTTTGCCGATGTCGAACTCGCCGTCGAGGCCGACTCCGCTGTCGCCGCCGGCGATGTCATCGTCAAGGTCGTCCGCAAGTAGTCTGCGGCAACATAAGGGTGTTTTGGGGTGGTCGGGTTATCCGGCCGCCCTTTTTTATTACAATGCGGCGGAACGTTTTATTGCGCGTTGGGCGGACCGGTAAACCGTTCGGACGTTAAATCGAGCCGATTGCGCCTTTGCTTTGCCGGGGGTGTTCGTTAGCGGCTAGTATGGCCTTATTGTTACGACGTGCACCGCGTCGGGAAGCGCGGTGCCGCTTGTTGGGAGGAATGTCATGAAGAAGAAGCTGCTGCTTGCGCCCCTGATGGCTGTTCTGGTCGCGTGCGTGGTTGTGCTTTCCGGCTGCGGAGGTCCTTCGGTTGAGGAACTCATTACCGAGGATCTTTCAACGCAGTTTGACGAGGTCAAGAACGGCGGCGACGACTTCCTCGCCGGCCTGGAAGAGGCCTCGGGCGACGAGTTTGAGCAGCTGGGCATCGATCCCAAGGAGTACGCCAAGAGCTATCTCGAGGGCTTTGACTACAAGATCGGCGACGTGACGGTCGACGAGGACAAGGGCACCGCGACTGCCGAGGTCACCATTACCTGCAAGTCCATGAACCAGATCGTTGAGGATTTTGCCACCCAGTACCAGGAGAAGGTCGCCGCGCTCGATTCGATGCCTTCCGATGACGAGCTGTACAAGATGGCCGGTCAGGTTATGGTCGATGTGACCAAGGCTGCTAAGACCAAGGACACCAAGGTCACCTTCAAGTATTCCTGCAATGACGACGGCGAGTGGTCTGCCGACGATTCCGCAACCAACGAGATGATGAATGCCATGATGAGCTAGGGGAGTTACGGCGTTTTACCAAACGCCGTAACTGTTCGACGCTGCGCGGGCGCCAGAGCGACAACTTGTCATTCAAAGAGGACGGCATGACCAGAAGGTCTATGCCGTCCTCTTTTCATGCCAATTTGTTCGCTCTGGTGCCCGCTCGCTGCCCGTTCTCTACCTGCGGCGTTGCCATGGTAGTCATTGAGGTGGCAGTTGGGTGTTCCTATAGTTTTGTCAACCGTCGGGGCTACTCCCGGTAG